>NZ_QPND01000060.1:0-2154 GCF_003344565.1 Saliphagus sp. LR7
GAGATGGGCGTCGAACTCCTCTGTTCGACTGACGACCCAACGTCGTCGCTCGAGTACCACGACCACGCGGCCGAGGAGATCGAGGACGTCTCCGTGCTCCCGACCTGGCGGGCCGACCGCGCCCTCCAGCCCGGCACGGACGACTGGAACGTGTTCCGCGAGGAACTCGCCGAGGCGACCGGCGTCTCCTGTGAGGACCTCGCAGGCTTTCGGGAGGCTCTCCGGGCGAGCCACGATCACTTCGCCCAGCGGGGCTGTGTCGCCAGTGACATCGGGATCCGGATGCCCGTCTCCCGGCCCGTCGACGACGACCGCGCCCGCGAGTGTTACGCCGCCGCCATAGGGGACGCTCGACGAGGAGGCCGCGACCGATCTGCAGGCGTATCTCCTCGAGTACGTCGGAGAGTTGAACGCCGAGAAGGGATGGACGACTCAGTTCCACGTCGGCCCCGTCCGGAACTACCGGGAGTCGGTCCACGAGGAACTGGGACCGGCCTCGGGCGCGGACGTCTCGACCCAGGACGTCGACATCGAGGGGAGTCTCGACTACTTCCTGAACCGCTTCGACGGCGAGTTCCAGACGGTGATTTACGCGCTCGACCCGACCCACTACCCGACGATCGCCACCCTCGCGCGGGTGTTCCCGTCGGTCAACGTCGGCCCCGCCTGGTGGTTCAACGACAGCCCGTTCGGGATCGAGGAGCACTTGGAGTACGTCGGCACCGTCTCCCTGCTCGCGAACTCCCCCGGGATGGTCAGCGACTCCCGGAAACTGCTTTCCTACGGGTCGCGCTTCGAGATGTTCCGGCGCTCGCTGGCGAACGTCCTCGGCCGACAGGTCTCTCGCGGCCAGGTCCCGATGGAGATCGCTCGCGACGTTGCCAGCGAAGTCGCGTACGACCGCCCCCGCGAGGTCTACAGCTTCTAGCGGCGCCGTGAGTAGCAGGTTTACCGGGATGTACAAAAATTCATATGATATTATAGTCTACGGAGAACAACAAGTCGGCGCATCTTCAGAGGTTCGTTTTGTTAAGAGCGTTGAGCGACGACCGTCCACAACCCGTTTACTTCACGGCTCGACGGCGTCAAGCCGTTCGAGTCCGGCCTGTAGCTCCTCGTAGCGGTCGTCCACCCGCTCGCGGTCCGCCTCGGGCAACTCGACCAGCGGCTCGCGGACGGGACCGGGGTCCCGACCCGCAAGTTCGAGACATCGCTTCAGGACGGGAACACTGTTTGCGCTGGCATAGACGTTGTCCTCGCCGGACTCTGCGCGGAGGTTCATCAGCGGTTGGCTCAGGTTCCGGAGACGTTTGGCGCGCTCGTAGTTGCCGGCCTCGAGGGCGTCGAACAGTTCGAGGCCCAACCGCGGTTCGAAATTCGTCACCCCTGCGGAGAAGCCGTCAGCCCCCTCTAAGTAGTAGGCTGGTGCTGGGGGTTCGGCCATGCCACAGACCCAAACCAGATCGTCGTCAGCCTGTTCGACGCACTCGGCGAACAGTTCGAGGTCCGGCACTGCCCACTTGATCCCGGTGACGTTCTCGTGGTCGCTGATCCGGTCGAGCATACGAACCGTCGCTTCCATCCCCCGAATGTACGGTACCACTCCGACGTCGACAGCGTCGGCGATACGGTGATAGTACTTGACGACGCCAGATTCGTGTTTGAACGTGTGGTCCGGCGGCATCACCATGATTCCGTCAGCACCATTGTCGACGTGTGCTTGGGCGAGGTCGATTGCGCTTTTCGTGCTGCCGCCCGCGCCCCCAAGGACGGTCGCATCGTCACCGAGCGCATCACAGACAACGCGGACGGACTCAACGTGTTCCGTGTTGGTCAGGGAGTGGTACTCGCTGATGTTTGCGCAGGCGAGAAACAGGTTAATTCCGTTGGTGTGGAGCCACTCAGCAGTCGACGCCAACTCGTCGTAGCGGATGTCATCCGTGTTTTGTTCGTCCAGGGGGGTGAGTAGCCCGGCCGCTACCTCACAGAGACTATCGGCTAACGCTGCTCGGTGCATAATCGGTAACGAGGGTGTCATAGAAGAGTTCTCACACCGTAATGATCGTGCTCCCCGGATTGTCTCCGCGTTCCTCGTTGGTGATTGCGACGACGAGGCGAAGGCAGAGCGCAAGAAACACCTGTACTCGTGCGTGG
>NZ_QPND01000061.1:0-2118 GCF_003344565.1 Saliphagus sp. LR7
ATCGGTCCGGACGTGTTGGGTCCACTGTCCCCCCTCTTGGTCCAAATCCGCACATCTATCCGTCTTGGCGGCTGATGGCCATCCGCACGGCTGACGCTGATCAGCCATACACGGCGTCCCAGCCGTGCCCTGTACGTACTCGGTCGGGTGAGTCCCATACCTCACCCGTTCCTGCCCATTGGATCGACTACGAGTGAGTTTCATATCCACAGATCTATTTCCCTCGAAAGTTCATAGTCTGTGGGCACAGTCCTCCAGGGAACCATCTGGCATATCGGGACTGTGCCCTCTCTCAGAGAACATCCGATCGGGCAGGGTGTTGTTCCTGACTCCTGCGCGTTTCGACCAAGTGCGATCAACTTACAGTCATACTCCCTACCGTCCGATGGAAACATCAGATCTATACTCCCGTACGTATGCGCTTTACTTGCACGGCCTGGGTTACCCTGTCCAACCGTTTCCTGGGCCGTACCACCTGCAAGCGCTTTCGATCGGGCTGGGTGAGGAGTCAACCCGATCGGATTTACCAGATCCAGCTCCTGTATCTCATAGTTAGTGAACGGCAGCGTCGGTAGTCGTCCACTCTGGCTCAACACGCTGACTCAACAGCTACCCAACTGATAGGCCGCCCCGGCGTTCTCCGTTGAAATCGGATCTATCGATATATGGTGCTCTCTACCCACATGCAGTACAGTTCGGTTCGGATAGTCGATACAGATTCTGTCGCGCATCTCGAATGTAGATGTCTTCTTCAACCAGCCCAGTTGATTCGAGCTGCTGCAATGCATACCGAATCGTACGTTTTGAAAGCCGCGTCTCTTCAGCCAGCTTCTTCTGGGTCAATGCTTCCTCGTGTTGCAGTACGATATACACAAGCTTGGAACTCGGAGGCATCTCTGCTAACTCCTGCTTCGATTCTTGCATATGATTTAGTATAGTATTCTTTTCCCACGATACTGCAAGTCAATTCCGATCTCGAGACGATCGCCAAGTCGCGTTAGATCCGCTCAGATTGCCTTAGTAACATAATTTTACTCCAAATGGTTGCTTCAGTTCGTTTGTTCGGACCCATTACTAATGGGCATTGGAGATATGGGTATAGTGTCGGCCTTGGAACCACTCGGGTCGGCATCGCATATCGCACTCGTTGCCCCGCCCACCCCCTATGTGCATCCGGGGCGACGAGTTTCCGTGGTTCTGACTGCTTCCAGAAAACGAGCAGGCGGTGGTGGCCCGCCCGTCGATAGTGTGCCTCTGATTGGCAGCACGACCCTCTGGTCCCGTGTGCCTTCAGATCGGGTCGTGCATTCAGAGAGTAAACAATGGAAAGTAATAGATGTGTGGGTTCTCAGGGGTACTCTCCCGTGGATCGGCCAAGTCTGATGGCTATTCCATCCGATTGGCACTGCTCGCAGGCGACAAGACGTTCTGTTCGTTCTGCATGGATATCGTGACCGATCGAGTTAACTCTCCATCAAAAAACCTGTTATTTCCTATTGGTTATTACTTTCCCAGGAAGGCTCGTATACAAGCGTCTGGAGGGAGTTATGCACCTATGGATGGGTCGGTGCAACTCACACTCGCGACCGTCGGCCGGAACGGGACGCGAATCAAGAACCAACTGATCGACCACGCGTCCGATCTTACCGTCATGGCTGTCACCGATTTTGTTCCTCGTCCCGATCTCGACGCTGTCACTAATGGAGACTGCGTCGTCGCGATCGTCGCAGAGGAGGTCGCTGATGCACCCACGTTGTACGAGGAGTTTCGGCAGACGTACTCCACTCACCCGCTCGTCATGGTAACGGCAACCGATGATTCGGCATTTATCGAGTCACTCCTTGACGACGAATACGGCGAGTATGTCTATCTTCCCGCAGACGATATGCCGCTTGGACTCATCTCTGTTCGCTGCAAGCGACTTGTCGAACAGACGATTATGAGGTGCTGAGGCGCTCCGATCGCAAGTGGTGCACCCCCAGTACTGTCTCCACGGACACTACACGATGTCTGGTTGATGAGTTCGGCACATTTTTCCACTCGTAGCAGAGATATCGACGCTTATTCTCGAACTGAGCCCCTTGTTATGACGATTCCCTCGGTTCGGTAGTAACAATC
>NZ_QPND01000062.1:0-1955 GCF_003344565.1 Saliphagus sp. LR7
TTGGTGTCAGTCCTGACCGGCTGTTCTCCTCTCGGCTCGGAGTTCGATCGGCGTCGTCGCCCATAATTGATCTCACTTCACCCCTCCCGGGGTAACGAACAACTCCAGGGAACGGTACACTCTGTCTGTTCCCGTTTTGCAAAACTGTTGTTCCCATTTCGATAGTCGTGAATGACTGACGCTCTAATGGGCCGAGGAATTGATTCTTCGCTTCCGATCAGTACTGTATGATCAGAATAACAAACAGTTCCTCTATTGGACTGCTACTGTGGTTTACCAATGAACGATCTCACAGGCTTTCAACGGGATCTGTTGTACGTTATCTCCGGGTTCGATCGTCCCTCGGGCCAGGCTATCAAAGAGGAGTTACAGACCGACTACGAGAGCGAGATCAATCACGGGCGGCTGTATCCAAACCTCGACACGGTCGTCAACAAGGATCTCGTCGAGAAGGGTGAACTCGACCGACGGACGAACTACTACGCGATCACCGAGGCTGGAGAAGACCAACTCCACGAACGGCGTGAGTGGGAAGATCAATACGTCGAGCTCTAATGTCGTGCGTTTCCCGATCCAATCCCTCCATTTCCACCCACGGGAGGACCAGCTCTCAGGCAGTTACTCGATCAGTCGTGTGACCAGTAGACTCAAGAGCGTCGTTGCACACGCTGTGCGTACAGAGCATTCACATGGAGATTTCTGAGAACTTACTCTGTCTGTTCAGTGCGGAGGTCGACAGACGAGACGATTCATATCGAATTGAGGTCCCTGCTCATGAACTCACAGTCGGTGATGTCGAAGCGGGCAACGTATATCGAGTCGCCCTGCTCGAATCCGGCGAGTCATCACCGCGAGAGACCGCGGAGAAGTCAGCAAAACGTGATGATCAGGGACCGCCAATCGCCGAAGGAGATCGACGAACCGTTGATATCGAAGATATCGGGAAACAGGGCGACGGTATTGCCCGCGTTGAGCGGGGGTACGTGATCATCGTCCCCGAGACCGAGATCGGTGATCGGGTCACGATCGAAATCAGAAACGTCCAAGAGAATCTTGCATTCGGTGAGGTCATCGAACACGTCGAGCCGACCCTTCACGAGTGAACGCACTCGAGCATTCACTGGCGTGACCCGGCAGGATGCACGTGTTAGTCGAGAAGTCCGAGATCGCTCAGTCGCGCCTGAACGGCCTCGATCGCGTCTTCTGCATCACTAGGCTGGCTCCCACCGGTGATGACGAGTTTGCCGCTCCCGAACAATAAGACGACCACGTCCAGTTCATCGGACCGATAGACCAGTCCGGGGAACTGTTCGGGTTCGTACTCGACGGCTTCCAGCCCGAATCCGATCGCAATTGCGTTGAGATTGAGCCGTGTTCCGAGATCACCACTGGTCACGATATTCTGGACGGTTACCGCTGGATCCTCGGGAACCTCGAGTCCGAGTCTCCGGAGTTTGTCGAACGTAAGCTCGACTGCCTCTTTCAAGTCCGTGGTGGAGGACGCACCTGTACACACGACCTTCCCTGATCGAAAAATCAGTGACGCGGCGGCCGGGTCCTCTGTTCGGGAGATCAGTCCCGGGAATTGGTCTGGATTGTACGACACTCCATCGAGATCATCGGCGAGCGATTCGAGGTCGAGTTCCTGTTCGAGGGCCGTCGACCCGACGACGTTTTCGACCGACAGCGTCTCTATCAGATCTCCCATCCCTTACTTCATGACTGCTGTAGATTGATATATAATTCTACTGCTCGTTGTTCTGTTCGGCATTTCCTAGTGGCCAGCCTCTCTGCGTGTTCACTCCATCGCGGTCTGGAATTGCTCACTGACTTCTTCATGGCTTTCGAACTGTTCGACGTTGTCCTGGATGCCCGATGTCGCCTGTTTGATCAGCGTCACTCGCTGACTACTCTCGTCTGCCCTGATCCCTCCCGGGTAAAACAACGCTTCAGCG
>NZ_QPND01000063.1:0-1803 GCF_003344565.1 Saliphagus sp. LR7
CCACCCATGCCCGGGTTCGATTCCGTGGACCGCCCCGAGAGCAATCGCCCCGGCAAAGAGCCCGAGATTGTCGAGATACACCATCTGTGCGGTAATATTCCGAAGACGATCGGTTTATGGATTGTTAGGCCCTACCAAACAGAGTGTTGTTTCGGACGAGCGTAGATCTGCGCGATCAGTGAGATGTGGACGTGAATCACCGTAGCGTCGCTGCCAGCAGCGACGCAACTACTCATGTTTTGGAACGTTGGTGCGGTAGTGAACGTTGTGTCGACGATTCCCACCGCACCATCTGACTCGTTCGAGACCACGCCTCATGAATCTTCACTCGTTGAGGACCCGGCGTTGAGGTGTGAGTGCGGGTCAGAGCGTGCGAACAAGCATGGAACGTACGATAGGAACCCGCACGGGCGCGAGCCCGTGCGAGTGCAACGGTATCGGTGTCTCACCTGTGGAGGCACGTTCTCGCCGAGTCTCTCCTACATCAAGGACGATTACTGGTACCCTGACGAGGTCAGACGACTGGTACGCGTCGTGAACGCGTTCACCGACGCGTCTCTTGAGTGTCTTCAAGACATCTGTACCGTCCATTTCGCCGTTCGACCGTCTGATCAACAGATTCGCAACTGGATCACCGAAGACACCGGGGAGATCGTCGAAAACGATCTCCCCATGTGTTCCGGTATCTACACCTATGACGAGCAGTATCTCTGGGTCGACGGGAAGCGCAAATACCGGTTACTCCTCTACGATGACCTAATGGGAGCACCCGTCGCCGAGCAAGCCGTCGACGGCTGCTCAAAGGCGACCGTCCGTGAGTTTCTCACCGCCGCCCTTGAGGACAAACCCGTGTTCGTCGTGACAACGGATGGACGCTCAGAGTATGCCGAGATCGTGGAAGACGATCTCGGCGCGTTCCATCATCGCTGTCACTTCCATTTCCTGAAAAACGGAGAGAAGAAGCTCCGGAACAAGGTGTTCCAGAGTGTGCGGTACTCGAACGCGGAGAAGCTTCATGCTGCGATCGTCTGGAGCGAGTTCAAGAGCGTGTTCAGTGCCCGATCGTATGCAGCGGCTCTCCGGCGGTTCGAGGCGGTGCTCGATAAAATCGAGCACCTGCCGTCACCGGTGCGGACGTACGTCAAAGAGGTGATGGAGAACTTCGACAAGTTCCTGGCACATCTCCGGGATGAGTGGGTACCGAGTACGACGAACAACGCCGAACGCTACTTCAGCCACACGAAACCGACGCAGGTTAAGCGTCGGTTTCGGACGTATGAGGGCGTCAATTCGTTTCTGAAGACACAGATGACTGTGCGGACAGTGAAACACGGATTCATTTCGCGGGAAGCATCGCTCGCGCGAATGCGCGAGCTCTTCCCGAACGTCGAGATGAAGGCAGTAACTTCCCTCTTCACCGAGACGAAGAAGCGGTATCTGTGGAGCCGCGATCTCGAGGCCGGCTGATCTGGACAACCATGCGCTGGCCGCTCCGTTCGGAGCGGCTGCGCTATCCTCGCATGAATATTGCTTTATTGAATTAAAAGAATTAAATATTGACCCTTCTAATCATCTAATGAATCTGCTAAAAACACCCCGCCCGACCGCAAACGTATTATCTATCTGTCTGTACCAATCCTGTCTCAGCACTCAACAACACGAGACTTGGTAGGGTCGATTGTTACTACCGAACCGAGGGAATCGTCATAACAAGGGGCTCAGTTCGAGAATAAGCGTCGATATCTCTGCTACGAGTGGAAAAATGTGCCGAACTCATCAACCAGACATCGTGTAGTGTCCGTG
>NZ_QPND01000064.1:0-1692 GCF_003344565.1 Saliphagus sp. LR7
CTGGGAACAGGAATACCGGATGCGTGAACTCCGTCACCTGCTCCGCCGAAGCGCGGAGCAGGTGGGCTGGAGTGGTGAAGCGGCCATTGACGCGAGTGGCTTCCAGCGCGATCAAACGAGTTACCACCTATGGGAATTCTGCTACCCGGCCAAACCACGGTTGACGACATAACATTTTGGGCTGTGTAAATACCGTTTCATGGAATGAGGAAAATCAGCAGACAGCGGAGCGATATCGCTCTGACCTGGCGGAAGGCGGGAGACTTCTTGAGCGGGAGCTGTGGCTGTCGCGGTCCGCAGTCTGTCCACTGAGCGCCGCCAGGAGCGGCGCTCAGGTCATCGCCTCATTATGGTACACCCGGTGGATCGTACACCTCCGTTCGATCGAGCATATGATAGATTGATACCAGCAACTTCCGAGCGGTTGCCACGATCGCTTTTTGCGATTCTTTCTTTCCTGCTAACCGATCGTAGAATCGACTCAAGTACTCGTCTTTACACGTATGAACCGCTGTCCGAGCACACTGAACGAGGATCCATCGGACTCGTCCTGATCCTCGCTTTGAGATCCCGCCCTCGAACCGCGAGTCGCCAGACTCGCGGATCACTGGGTTCAATCCAACGTAACTCACGACCTCTTTATCCCCGTCAAATCGATCAATCTCGCCGAGTTCGGCGTAGATCATCAACGCCGAGTAGTAGCTCACGCCGGGAATCGTCATGAGCAGCTGGGTCTCCTTCAGAGACCCAGCGCGCTCTTCGATCGTCGCTTCCAAGCGCTTGATCTCCTCGGTCAGTGTCTCGATCAACTTCAGATACGACGCTAACAACTCATCCCACGGAGCCGGGAGCGAGAGTTCCCGCAGGAACTCTCGTCCCTTCACAGACAGCGGTTTCACGCTCTCCGTGATGCCGTGATCAGACAGCAACCCATGGATCTTATTCGCGTACTCGGTACGGTTCTCAACCAGCTTCTGTCGCCCGCGCACGAGTGCGCGGGCTTCCCTGATTTCCTCGGGTGGTACGTAACTCTCCGGAACTGAGCCCAACCGAACCATCCGCGCGAGTTCTTTCGCATCGACTCGATCGGTTTTCTTGTCCGTGTCGGCGATCAGGGTCAGTTTTCCGGGATGAGCAACAGTGACATCCAGATGCTCTGACAGCGTATCGTGGATGTGGTAGTAGTTGCTGGTCGCCTCGATTGCGGCTTCGGCGCCAGCATACCGCTTGGCGAGGTCATCGAGGTTCGCGTTTTCGACGCGAACCTCTTCGATGATCTTCCCGTTCTCATCCATTACGGCGACTTGTGCGTACCGCTTGTGAATGTCGATTCCAAGGAACATGGAGTATCACTCCGGGACGCCGGTGCGTGAACCAGAGACTCACCTATTCGGGCTTTCCCGGCTGCCGCTCCCGGCGGCAGCCGGGCTGTGACGCCCAAGACTCGGCTTCCTACGCACTCGGACCAGTCACTACCACG
The DNA here is from genome assembly GCF_003344565.1 of Saliphagus sp. LR7. Taxonomy (NCBI): domain Archaea; kingdom Methanobacteriati; phylum Methanobacteriota; class Halobacteria; order Halobacteriales; family Natrialbaceae; genus Saliphagus; species Saliphagus sp. LR7. The sequence goes on from NZ_QPND01000064.1 coordinate 1,481, forward strand.
TGCTCGGTGGCACAGGTAACTTGTCGGTCTCTTGCGTCCCATACTTGGTTCACGCTCTCATGGGATAGCAGAATTTCCATCGAGTCACTACCGCGATCGCGCGAACTTCTCGTTCCAGTCGATGAAGACGACGATCTTGATTGACGTGCACTCGCTTGCGATCAAAGACGTTCATTTCACGACGAAGAAGGCGTGGGACGGCCATATCGGAA
>NZ_QPND01000065.1:0-1612 GCF_003344565.1 Saliphagus sp. LR7
TCGGGTGACGGCGCTCTCACTGACGTGAGACCGCCGTCTTTGTTCGACTCACTGAATCCATTACGCTGATCTCGGTCATTTTTCTCCAGAAATCGAGTCAGAAACCAGGAGCGATGGGAACTACCGACAGTGGCGATGACTGTGAGTGCCGCGAGAAATCCGAGATAGAGGAGGCCGCCGTTCGACGTCACGCGTGCGAAGACGAGAACAGCGAACGGAGCGAGGAGAATGGCGACGTAGAGGCCAGCGACGATTGCATATGACGCATCCGGAGACTCTGCGTTCGGCTGGCCCAGTCCGGTCTCCGTTCGCGTTTCCATGGCAGAATTTGTATACAAGGTCACAAAAATATGTTGCTCAGTTAGTGGGATTTCAGCCAGCAACACATCGAGTCGTGACCCACCGAAACGCGGCAGTTGTATTATGCCGATTGGACCAGTTATCGGAACATACAGGAAACTCTCATGCGATTAGATCTCTGAGTTTATCTCACAGGAAATCTAAAGACAGCACGTGTCTGACGGAGAAGACGACCAAATAGATCCGGATAAGATGCTCTGGGGATTGCGTTCGGACCGCTACTAGGAGTCGCTCTTGGACTTGCACTGGGTGATATCGCGATAGATATTTCGATTGGGATGGGTCTCGGTATCTCTCTCGGTGTCGTGTGGGGCCTCACGTAGTGAACTGCCACATGCGAACTTGAACAGCTGATGCTGTGCTCGAAGCTCACGGTAACGCGTCAGTTGGATTACCCCGATCGAACCACTTAGCGTTACGTACAGGGACTACTGACAACCCCCTACTCAGTTTTTCGAGCGATGTACAGGAAGGCTGTTCCACAGGAGAGGAACTGATTGGTTTCATCGAGGCCTCTCATTTCCTGCTCCCATCCATCGATTTCAGCGTCGTCAAATGTATCGCTCTCCTCAAGAAATCGTCGTTGTACAGTAATGCGCTCCACTTGATCGTTAATCTCAGTTTGTATTTTTGCACGAGGGATGATATCTTCAATCCTGAACCCGGCCTCGGGAAGCAACCCAACGAGACGCGTCCCGAGCTGCCTTCCAGCCATTTTGGAGCGAAAAACCTCGTCAGCACGTTTCATCTGATCAGTCGGGGTGTGCTTGATGTGCGCTCGCTTGTCCCCGGCGGTGACAGCCACTCGCCCATTTCGCTTGAGGACGCGGTGAAGTTCGTCTAATGCCGACTCGACATCTGTAATTTGGGAGAAAACTTGTTTGGCGATCGCGAGGTCGTAGCTCTCGTCCGCCACTGGCAAGTCAGTAATATCCCCCTGCTTGAAAGATACCTGCGGGAAATCGCTACATCGATCTCTGGCCGTAGTCAGAACCTCTTCATTGAGATCGATGCCAGTGATATGCCCTTCCTCAGTAATTTGTTGCGCCAGAGCCGTGGTCTCGAACCCGGGCCCACACCCTACGGAAAGGACCGATTCATCAGACCGCAACGATAATTGATCAACGCTCATCTCGATAGATCGTAACACCAATTCCGCTGGCGGATCACATACCGACCAACGATGGACGAGGAGTCTGCCCGGGTCTTCCTTCCACCACGTGATCGATGTTTCGAACGTCTCCGTCTCGCC
>NZ_QPND01000066.1:0-1513 GCF_003344565.1 Saliphagus sp. LR7
GTCGCTAGTTGTCCACTCGATCGATAGCGGCGGAAGGAGAAGTCCGGTCTCAGATTGGAAGGACGGCGAAAAAGGACCGAAGAGCGACAAATACGCTGCGAGGATGCGAGGACATATCGGATTAGACATCTATTCCGGCTCTGTCCGTCGCTGAGGCCACCTCAGAAGAGCGCTGTCGCTGTTCGCCAGCCTCGCTTCACGCGAAGCGAGGCGGCTCAGCCGAGACCGTGGTCGCATCCAGCCGGCAATCCAACCCCGTTCGTTCGATGCTTCTCTTTCCATCCCAGCTCATCGTCGAGCACTCCTTCGATCCCATGGAGAAACGCATCTCCGAACGTGAACTCTACTGGGAGTGCTCGCCCGCCACGTCGTGGCGCGGCGAGCACGGCCCACTGGATCACGATCCACAGCTGCTCTAACAGGAACCCAACGCCGACGTAGAACAGCCGAATTGTCGGTGACGGCGTTGTCGTTACGGCTCGTGCCTCACGAAACTTCTCGTAGCTCTTCTCGATTCGCGATCGATCAGTGTAGATACGTGCGACTTGTGGCGGCGTGCGGTCTTCCAGACCGTACGCCGCGTATCCTGTCGCTTTCACGCCAGACTTTCCACGATCCCCGTTCTGATACGTGATGTGCACGGCCATCGGAAACGTCTGTTCGTGCTCTTTGCCTTCACAGATCGTTTCTTCGGCCATGTATGACGTGTTCACCGAGAGTTTCTCCCGAAGCGTCGCCTTCCCGGTCTTGACCGGGAAGACTGGCGGTGCAACAGCCCGAAGAACGCCGATTACCTCTCCGACGTAGGCCGCTCGATCCATGAGAATTCGGTTGATCTCGAACGGATACAGCTCGACGCGGGCGAGCACTCGCTCGACCGCGTCGGCGGCACTGTCATCGCCATCCACCGGTTCAACTGCCAGTGTCAGCGGCTTTCCCTGGGCGATCACGAACGCCGTGCAGTACCTGTGGCACTTCGTCGTGCCGTCACGGGCTTGCATTCGCCTGAACTCGGTTTCGTCGTCGGGATAGCCGTGAAATGGGTTGTCCATGAAGTCGATGCAGACGGTTCTCGACCGCGATCGGTCGAGAACCGACATCGTCAGCGTCGCGAGAATATCGTTGACAGCGTCCAGCATCGGCTCTTTGTTGAGCGTATGGAGCCAGTCCATGACGGGTTCTCTGTTGGGCGTGTCCTCTGTATTGGTCGTGACGCCGTTGACCGAAGTTGTTCCAACGGCTGCTCGGAGGACGACTTCCATGATATCGACGGAATCGAGGGGCGAACCCTCGATTCCTGGCAATGGCACCAGCTCAAGCACTTCCAGAGCAAGAGTCTTGAGTTGGCTGTTCGTAATGAACTCGTCCGGATCTGTAAGCACCTGTTTGAGTTGTGGAATGTTCATCAGGTGCGTATCCGGACAGCGGATGAATCAGTCACCTGATTCACCCGCTTCCTTTACGACGACGTGTCAGTTAGGAGGCTTCTGAGCCAGAGTGGACAACTAGCGAC
>NZ_QPND01000067.1:0-1432 GCF_003344565.1 Saliphagus sp. LR7
TCGGTAGTTCCCATCGCTCCTGGTTTCTGACTCGATTTCTGGAGAAAAATGACCGAGATCAGCGTAATGGATTCAGTGAGTCGAACAAAGACGGCGGTCTCACGTCAGTGAGAGCGCCGTCACCCGAGAGATGATCCACAGCGGTCGCTCAGTCACCGGACTGACGCTGGACGCGGGCGGGCTCAGCCCGCGTCCAGCTGGCTGTAGGTCGCTGGAATGCCGACACCGTTGGTCGGTGCTTCCCATTTCCGACCCAACGTGTCGTCGAGGACGTGATCAATCCACTCACGAAACACCTCGAAGCGGAACCAGACAGGCAGTGCTCGCCCGCCGCGCCGCGGCGTGGCGAGCACACCCCAGCGAACGATGAGCCAGAGATTCCGCAGCAGGAAGCTCACGAGAACGAACAACAACCGAACGGTTGGATCAGTCGTGCTTGTCCGCGCACGCGCTTCGCGCATCGTTCGGAAGGCTGTCTCGATCGCTGAGCGTTTTTGGTAGAGGGCTTCGACTTCCTTCGGCGTGCGATCGGCCAGATCGCACGCCACGTACGCCCGGACGAGCAAGCCGTGTTTTCCTCGGTTGCCCTGTTGGTAGGAGACACAGACCGCGAGCGGGAAGCGCAGTTCCCGCTCGCTCCCCTCGTACATCAGGTACTCCGTCCAGTAGGAGATCGTCGTGTCCAGTTTTGCGGCCATCTGTTTCCCACCGCGGATGACTGGAAGAGCGACTGATGCGGCTGCATCCAGTCGCTCGATCGACGCGCCGGCGTAGAACCCACGGTCGGCGAGGAGGGCAGCAATCTCGAACGGCAGGGCCGCGACGTGGTCGAGCAGGCGCTCGACCGCGTCGCTCTTCGGTTCATCGCTCCGGACGGGTGTGACCGCGACGATGAGCGGTTTCGCCCGACAGAGGACGAATCCAGCGAGGTAGCGATGGCACTGGGAGGTGCCATCGCGAGGCTTCGTGTGACAGAGTTCGCCAGGTTCAGCGTGTGGACAGCCGTGGTAATGGATATCGACGAAGTCGAGGCAGATGATCCTCGGCCCCGGCCCGAGGATCATCGCCGCCTGCTCGACGAAGAGGTCATTGACGAGTGCTTCCAGTTCAGCAGGCGGAACCGTGTGAAGCTGTGTCAGCGTGTAGTCGTCGGAGTACGTTCTCCGAGTAGTATCGGTGACAGCTTTGATTGATTTCTGGTCCACAGCGGCTTGGAGGAGTGTCTCTCGGATGATCCCGGAGTCGAAGACTGCCGCTTCGACTCCGGGGATCGGTATCTCTGCAAGCAAACCGAGCGCCAACGTTTCAAGCTCAGAGGCCGTAAGCACAGTGTCTGGATGGTATAGGAATCTCACATGCACCCATCTAGACGTCTCCTGAGAATCTAACCCTATCAGTCCTGACTACGTTCTGATTCGATGGGAACTACCGA
>NZ_QPND01000068.1:0-1405 GCF_003344565.1 Saliphagus sp. LR7
CTCAGTACCTCACAAAGCGTCCTCAGCTCACTGCCGCTGAAGCCTGAATTACCGACGAATCTGGGCTGGACGGGTGCTCCAATGATCCATCCCAGCCGCGGAAGACAGAGTAGCGTCGCAGTCGGCGGCGGTCAGCCGCCGACGCGACGGCGTTGCCACTGATCGGCAGGGCGGACTCGGTCACCAGTTACCGGTGGAATCGGTCATCCGGTGGCCGGTTTGCGGGGACGGCCCGACGCGCTGCGAGGGCCGTCCACGCCGCCCTAATTACCATGTCGACGAACTCTTCGAAAGGCCACCACCAGAGGCGACGCCCGCCCTGGCGGGGCGTCGCCACATATTCCCAGTGCAGGTACCGCCAGACGTTTTGGAATAGCAGGCTCAACACGACGAACAACAGCCGTCTCGTCGGATCTTGCGTTGTCGTCGAGATCAGCGTTGACTCGGAGAGTCGGTAGCTGGCTTCGATCCCGAACCGTTTGCTGTAGTGGGATCGAGCCTGTCGTGGCTCGTCGATAAACGGCGCGTCGACGGCGTAGCCGTGACGCGCCACCCCGTGTTCGTCGTATCGACCGTTCTTGTAGGTACAGTCGATCATGACCGGGAATTCGACGGTCCACTCGTGCTCGCCGTAGGACGTCGTGAGATCGTGCGAGATCTCACGACTCCAGCCCTGGCTGAGTTCGGTCTTGATCTTGCTGCCCCACTTGATGATCGGAACGATGTACGCGAAATTGTGCGCCTGGAGCAATGTGAGGCATTTCCCGTCGTAGAAGCCGCTGTCGAGATAGGCCGCTTTGACGTCGAGCTCGAAGTTTTCGAGCAGTCCAAGGAACTCAGCAAGAACATCGCTGGCGGTGTCGCCGTCGGTGAGACGGCGCACCGCCAGGGTGTATCGCTTGTTGTTCACGCGTGCGTAGAGCGTGGCGTAAGCGTGGAATGCGGTCGTTCCTGCTTTGGCCTCGTTATAGTAGAGGCCGTCTGTCTCGTCTTCGTCACCGTAGTAGGGGCGCAGGTGGAGGTCTGAAACGACCTCCACCTGCTCAGGGAGGGTTTCGAGAACCTCCTGTTGGAGAAGCGTGTTCCCAGTCGATTCGACGGTTTCGAGGTCGAACTTGGTCCGGAGATGATGAAGAACGCCGTTGCCAGAGGGAGCGTCTTCACTCTTCTCGCAGAGCGTGGAGATCGAGGTCCCGTCGGCGGTCGCGCCGACGAGGACCTCGAAGATCTCTTCAGGATCGGTCTCAGCGTTCTCGCCGAGGTCAAGCGAGAACGCGTCGGTGAGAACGTTGACGAGAAAGTTAAGAAGCTGGTCCTCGTGGATTTCACCGTCTGCTTGCTGCTTGGTCTTAGACACAACTTCGGCAAGCAGACGCCTCAACTAACTGGCTTTGTGAGGTACTGA
>NZ_QPND01000069.1:0-1393 GCF_003344565.1 Saliphagus sp. LR7
TAGCTAAGCCTCAACAGTCGGTTGGATGGCGGTAGCGAGCTGTTCCTGGAGGATCGGTCGTTGCTGGTGGATCTTCTGCGCGTCTTCGATCAGTCGCTGTAGCAGCGGCGGCGGTGAGTAAGCGAGATAATCCCTCAGTTCACGGAGGATGAGCTGGGCGTGCGACCGGAAGGTCGCCGCCCAGCGCTCCGGTGGGAACACGATTCCCTCATCAGCGTGTTCGACGACCAGACCAAGCAAATCACGACTTACGACCAACGATAGCAACGCTGCGTACAGCAGAATCTCCACGATATGCTCTTTCGTCGTGTTGAACTCATCCAGTTCGTACTGCGTCTTGAGTTCGCGGAACAGCAACTCTACCTGCCATCGACATCGGTAGATCGTCGCGAGATCAGCCGGCTGAAACTCCTCCCGAGACAGATTCGTGATGTATAGATGGTAGTCGTCGGCGTCCTCGTTGCGGACGCCGACGACGCGGAACCGTTTCGTATCCAGCGAACGCGTTCCCTCGTACGGTCCTCGCTTGAATTCCGCTTCGACCTCCACGTCGATGTACTCGCGCTGGAGATCGTCCACGACATCATGGATCTGCTTTCCCTCCAGACGAATGGCGCGACCGCGCCATTCTCGCAGTTCATCCGTTACAACCGGGTTTGCGCTCTTCTTCAACCGGCTCACGAAGTAGCCATCGTTCTCGTCGATCAACGCAAAGCGTCGGTACTTGAAGTATGCAAGATCGAAGATCGCTAACCGTCCTTCCAGCCACGGTCCCGTCTCAAATTCTGTACTGTCGTGCGTTTTCTCGTCTGTCACGCTGAAGCGGTCGATCGTCTGGTCGGTGACGTTATGGAGCAGGTGGAGCGACGCTCCAGCCTGCTCCTCGTGGGGTGCTGTGTACTCCTCAGAGAGCAACTCATGCAACCGGAGAACGGTTCCATCAGCGACCATCACGTCTCGAAAGCGGTCGAACTCCTCAGAGACCGTGTGAGGGACAGCGACCTCGTCGAAGCCGTACTCGACGAGGTCGCGGAGGTACTCTGCGAGCGTCGGCGTCAACCGCTGATAGAAGCCTCCCGGAGAGAGCGACTCGTCGGCAGTAGAGTTGTAACTGCGTCTGAAGGCGGCCAGCGTTCGGCTTTCGCCTGCGGCGAAGCCGAACGCAAACGACCAGACAAGTGGTGGGAGCTGAAGCTTCCCCTCGCGCTCGACCACACCGACGGAATCGGCGTGGTCTTCGAGCGCTTCAGAGGGAAGGAGGTTAGTGAGCCGACGTTCAACATCCTGTGAGGAGGCTTCGTTGGACACACTCGTTGCCTCCTCAATCCGTCCGAAAAGTAGCTCCGATAAGCCGCCGCTGTCATGCGGTTCTTCTCTTAGCTAAAGACGGATG
>NZ_QPND01000007.1:0-214392 GCF_003344565.1 Saliphagus sp. LR7
GAAGCGAATGACGTGGTGGTAAACTACGACCTGAGCGGATACGCGAAGAACGCGCTCAAGAAGTACGTCCCACAACTCTGTGGCGGAAGCTACGACGCGAACGAGATTCACGACGACCACCCTGTTCGGTTCACGAACGAAGGTCCGAAGCTCGACCACAACCCACAGAACGCCATCGAGTGGTACGTCAAAATCCCGCACCACGACGACTACAACCTGTGGCTCCCCGCGCAACCAAACCCCGAACAGCGAGAGTGGCTGGAAGCATTGCACGTGGAGGACGCGACGATGGGCGAGTGTCGGCTGTTCGACCGTGGTGGCGAGTGGTACTTGCACATCGTCGCAACGCGGGACGTGGAAGAACGACCCAGTTCGGCGGACGAACCGCCGATTGGGGTAGACATCGGGGAAGCCTCTTTGGTAACGGTGTGTCACCGTGACGAGCGTGGCTCCCCGGCTACACCCAACCTCTGGAACGACGAGGGCAAGCAAGTGCGACAACTCCGTGAGACGTATTTCATGGCGACTCGACGCCTTGAGAAACGCGGAAGCGAACGTATCGCTGAATCCTACGGCGACGAGTTGTGGCGACACGTCGAACACATCCTTCACACGGCCACGTCGGAGGTTGTCGCCTACGCCGGCCAATTCGAGAACCCCGTGCTGGTTCTGGAAGACTTGACTCACATCCGCGAGAACATGGACTACGGCGCGTTCATGAACCGGCGGCTTCACGGATGGGGCTTCGCAAAGATGCACGCTCAGATTCGGTACAAGGCCACCGAGAAAGGGATTCGCGTGGAGACAGTGAATCCTGCATACACCTCAAAGACGTGCCACTGTTGCGGAGAGCAGGGCTACCGACCCGACCAAGCGACGTTCAAGTGTTCCAACTCGGAGTGTTGGGTTTCGGAGTACCACGCGGACATCAACGCCGCGCTCAATATTGCAGACCGCTACCTCGGCGGAGAGAGCCATTCAAGAGAACACACGGATGGCGATGACTCGGCTGAGGAAGGGGGCTGTTTGACCGGCCCGCAAGACAGCCACGCCGATGCTGAAACCCAGCAATTGACGCTTGGAGCGTATGCGTCTTGAAACCTTAGGGCCGCGCTCGGCCTGAAATCCCATGGTGGGATTCCCGCGACTTTAGGCGCGGGAGGTGGTCAAAACGTTCTGAACGGGAGAAGGTTTTCAATACGGTGGGGTTGGATCCGCGGAGACTCATTCACGAGCGACTAGTACTGAGGTCGTTACCGAGTCGAGAACGTCTTCCGTGGTACTTCCGAAGAGTTGTTCCGAGAGGGTTGATCCCTCGCTTTCTCCGATCACAATGAGGTCGATCCCGTTATCGGCGCTATACTGGTGTATTGCGTCGTCCGGAAATCCTTCGAGAACGGCACGCTCGGAGGTGACACCGGCCTCGTCGGCCCTCTCCTCGGCTTGGGTGAGCGCCGATTCGGCGTCCTCATCGAGCGTTTCAGTGAGGTCGTCCGCGATGTTACCGAGACCTGAGGCGGACATTTCCGTCCCGAGATCTACGACATGTAGGAGATGCACCGTCGCACCCGTACTCGATGCGATCTCCATGCCGTGGTCCAGCGCCGTGGCGCTCGCATCGGATCCATCCGTCGGGATCAATAGGTCGTGGTACACGTCGGCTTGCTACTGGACGGACGACAAAAAGCGTGGCGCGGATAGGACGTGACTGATCAGCATCGGCAGAGTAGCGGATTCGGAATGCCTGCCGAGAGAAATCGTTCGTGCTGGCTTCGTGCTCTATCTCGCATTGCTCTACCGAGATCACGGAATGTGGAATCACTGATAGCGGTAGATACCACGCTCGGAGTAACGCGGTCGATACGACGGAGATGAGGAGCGGAGGGCCGTGTCAGTCGGACCTCGCCCGCGAGCCGGTCGTGGCGACCGACCCGTTCGGGGGATGGGACCGACGGGAAAAGTAGCTGCCCCAAGCTGAAAGGACGGTTGTAGCTTGGGAGGGCGACGGGCGCCGATCGCTCGTGGTACAACCCGCTGCGGCGCTCGATCGGTCGTGCGTAACGGAGTACGCCGTCGGTGTCGAGTTCCAGGTGACCGACTGTGGACCGACGGAATGAGCTGCTCGATCCGTCGTGAACTTCCTCGCGAGGGATCTCCAGTGTCCTCCGGGGGACGGACTCCCCTCCCGTGCGGGTCGGATGCTCGCTACCGCAAGCACGCTTCGTCGTCGGTGTCGTCGTGCTCGTAGTCGTCGATTGCGTCCCCGTTCCGGTCTCGAAGCACCACGAGTCCGGTGCCGTCCATGACCGAGGTCTCGTCTCCGTCCCCGAAGCCAGCGTGATGGATGTAGACACCCGGATCCGTATCGAGCCACGTGTCCTCTCCCGCTCGGCTCCTGAGCTCGAGTATCTCTCCCTCCTCTAGCTCGAGTTCGGGGATCGTGTACTGTCTCGTTGCCTCTTCGTTCACGTACTCTACGGTGAAGTCGGTCACGTCGATGGCACACTCTCCCGTGTTCTCGATCCGGAGGTATTCGTAGCTGATGTACTTTCGTTCGACCTCCTCCGGGCACGTGTACTTAATCTCGAGGGCGTCCTCGGTCCTGCAGGCGTCCTCGTCATAGCGCTTCTCGTCGATGACGTCTCCATCGTCGTTCCGAAGCGTCACGACCCCGGAGCCGTCCATCACGGAGGTATCCGTCGAGTCGCCGAAGCCCGCAGAACGGAGGTAGATGGGTGGAGACGACTCCAGTACGGAGTCCGGGCGGCCGTAGCTCCGAAGCACTATCCGCGCACCGGGCTCTACTTCGAGGTCGGAGAGTTCGTACTCGTTTCCGTTCCCGTAATCGATCGTGAATCCGCCGACTTCGATGGCACACTCGCCGTCGTTTACCAGTCGGACGTATTCGTGGCTGATGTAGTCCCGTTCGACCTCGTCGGGATAGATTTCGGAGATTATCAGGTCGCCTTTGCAGTCGCCGTTCCGGTCCGTCCCGTTTGAGCCGTCGTCTTCGTCCGACCCGTTCGATCCCTCGTCCTCATCCGTTCCGTTCGCCTCGTCGGTTCCGCTCGTTCCGCTCGAGCCCCCGTCCTGCTCGGTTCCGTTCGACTCGTCGTCATCGCTCGTCCCGTTCGATTCGTCGTCCCGGTCCGTTCCGTTTGCTTCGTCGTTCTGGTCGAATCCCTTCGCCTCGTCGGTTCCGCTCGTTTCGTTTGCTTCGTCGTCATCGCTCGTCCCGGTCGAGCCCGGCGAACCGTCCATACCCGTCTCCAGACACCCGCCGAGAACGCCAACGCCCGCTACCAGGAGTGTGCGTCGTTTCATGATACGTCGTTCGGATTCTCGGTTGATACGTCTTGGCGACGGTGAAGCTCGTCTATGACCTACCCGAAGGGTTATCCGATGGAAGTCCCCTCGGACGGGGCGCTTCCGACGAAAGACCCACGGACCCTCCGGACCCACTCCACCGCATGGAGTACGAGACCCCGCTTTTCTTCCACGTCATGCGCTACGCGGTCCGGGCCGACCGGGACGTGATCGACATGGTCAGCGGCAACCCCGACTGGGAGCCCCCCGAGGCGCTCCGGGAGGGCCTGCGGGAGTACGCCGACCTCGAGAGCAGCGAGTTCCAGTATCCTCCGAGCGACGGCCTCCTCGAGCTCCGCGAGGAGATCGCCGCTCGACGGGGCGTCGACCGCGACCAGGTGGTCGTCACCAACGGCGCCGGCGAGGCGAACTACCTCGCGATGGCTCGAGCCCTCGAGCGCGATCGGGGCTCGGAGGTGCTCCTGACGGACCCGGTCTACCCCTACTATCCGGGGAAGACGACGCTGCTCGGCGGGAGCCAGCGGTTCGTCGCCGCAGGGGAGGACGGGCAACTCGACCCGGAGAGGGTTCGGGAGGCCGCGAGCACCGACACCGGCTGTCTCGTCGTCAACACGCCGAACAACCCCACTGGAGCGGTCTACCCCGAGGAGACGATGCGGGAACTCGTCGCCGTCGCCGAGGAGTACGACGCGATCCTCCTCAGCGACGAGGTCTACGACCACTACGACCTCTCGGGGACGTTCGCGAGCGCGCTCGGCGTCGAGTCCGAGAACCGGATCGTCACCGACTCCGTCTCGAAGACGCTCGCGATCACAGGGTTTCGCGTCGGCTACGCCGTCTTTCCTCACGACCTCGTCGAGGAGGCCAAGAGCCGCCACATGCTGATCAACGTCGCCGGCAGCCGACCGGCCCAGTACGCCGTCCTCGACGCTCTCCGCGAGACCGATCCCGCCTACCACGAGGCCAACCGGGAACTGCTCGCCGAACGGGTCGAGACCTTTACCGGGGCCCTCGAGGCGGCGGGCGCTGAGTACACCCGTCCCGACGGAGCGTTCTACGTGATGGCCCGATTCGAGGGGTATCCCGGCACCCTCGAGAACGTCGAGGCACTGATCGACGATATCGGCGTCGCGGGGATGCCAGGGGAGGCCTTTGGCGACTCCCGTTCGGACTGGCTCCGGTTCGCGCTGGTCACGCCCCGCGTCGAGGAGGCCGCAGAGCGCCTCGCCGAGCGGTTCGGCTGAGGCGTGAGCGGCCGGCGTAGCGGACGGGAGCGGACCGGGAGGCCTTTGGCGCGGCTTCCCCCATCTCCTCCAATGCGTCCGGCACACCCCACGGAGGAGGCCGTCGGCATCGAGGGTTACGCCAGCGAGGCCGACGGCGTCGGCGGTCGACTGCGGGGCCGCGACGACCGGTTCCGGGTCCGCGAGCTCGAGGCGTTCCCGACCGAGCTCCTGGATGCGAGCACGGACGCCTACCCCCACCTCGTCTTCCGAGCGACGCTGTCGAACTGGGACACCAACGACTTCGCCAAACGGCTCTCCGATGCCCTCGAGATGAGCCGCGAACGGGTCTCGTGGGCGGGAACGAAGGACAAGTACGCCCGGACGACCCAACTGTTCTCGATCGACGCCCCCGATCTCGCGCCCGCAGACCTCCCGGAGATCGACGGCGCGGGGATCGAGCCCATCGGCCGGGCGGGGCGGGGACTCGAGTTCGGCGACCTCGCGGGCAACGCCTTCGATATCGTTGTCGACGACCCCGAGCGCCCCGAGAACGCGCCGGGGATCACCGAGGAGCTGGCGGCGTTCGCCGGCGACGGTGGACCCGATAGCGGGGACGGCGAGGACGAGGCTGCGGAGGGCGACGGGCAGGCGATCGGCGTCCCCAATTTCTTCGGCCAGCAACGGTTCGGCAGCCGTCGACCGGTGACCCATGCCGTCGGTCTCGAGATCGTTCGGGGCGACTGGGAGGGGGCGGTGATGGCCTACCTCGGCGGCCCCACGGCGGACGAACCCGAGCAGACCCAGGAGGCACGGCGGTTCGTCGAGGACACCCGCGACTGGCAGGACGCCCTCGAGGAGTTCCCGCGGGGACTGGGCTACGAGCGGTCGATGCTCCACGAACTCGCCGGCCACGGCGAGGAGCCGGATCCCGACGTGTTCCGGGCCGCCATCGAGAAACTTCCCTCGAACCTCCAGCGGCTGTTCGTCCACGCCGCCCAGTCCTACGCGTTCAACCGGATCTGTAGCGAGCGGCTCCGGCGCGAGTTGCCGTTCGACCGGCCGGTCGAGGGCGACGTCGTCTGCTTTCTCGACGGCGACCTCTCGGGGGAGCTCGCGGTACCGGACCCCGACCGGAGCCAGCGGGTCACCGATCGACGTGTGGAGTCTGTCGCGCGCCACTGTGCGCGCGGGCGGGCGTTCGTCACCGCGCCGCTGGTCGGAACCGACACCGAACTCGCCGACGGCGAACAGGGCGAGATCGAACGCGAAGTCTTGGACGAACTCGACCTCGCGCCCGCCGACTTCGATCTCTCCGGCGAGTTTCACTCGACTGGAACCCGGAGGGCGATCCTCGTCCGGACCAAGATCGAAGTCGAGCACGACCCTCTCGAGTTCTCGTTTGCGCTCCCGAAGGGCGCGTACGCGACCGTGGTGGCCCGAGAGTACATGAAGGTCGACCCGATCGACATGGGATAGACGAGAACGCGCCCGTTTTAGGGCGCCGGCCGAAACCTCGGCCATGGAGTGTCGGCAGTGTGGCTCCCCCATAGAGAAGCCCGGCGACTTCTGTCTGGTCTGCCGGGAGGCCAACACGGGAACGGTGGTCCTCGAGGCGGGCCGCGAGCGGGCGACGATCACGATGCTCGACGGCGAGGAGGTCGTCGGCGAGACGACGGTGACGACGACGCCCGAGGAGGGAGAGTTGGAGCCGGTCGAACGTCGGAACTTCGCGGGGCTCCTCGGCGACGAGATCCGGCGCAAGCGCCCCGAGGAGGTGTACGCCGCGGGCGACCGGGAGGTGGTCCGGGCGGTGAGAGACGACGTCCACCACACGTTCCTGCGAGTCGACGACGAGGACCCCGTCGGGGCGGTCCTCGCGGGCCGGGGCGACCGGGCGCCGGACGTCGTCGAGACTCCGCCTCTGGAGAAGATCGGCGGGAGCCACTCGACGCTCATCGGGGGTCGAACCGGGATGGCGGCGATCCGGGCGGTCGCCGATCACCCCCACGTCAAGAAGGTGATCCCCGGACCGATCGACGCGGGCGGCTCGGGCTCGCAGTCGGGCCTGCGCGCGAAGGTGACCCGCGCCGACGACGGCGGCAACATCCGGATGCTCCTGCGCGACGGTTCGAGCGTCCAGGAGAACCGGATCGTGACGACTGCCCGCGATCGGGAGATAGGCGAGCGGATCCGGGAGGATCTCAACGGCGTCCTGGACGAGGAGGGGTTTCGGTGACGGACCGGACTCAACAGGTTTATTGGCCCGCTGACGATAGGGATAGCATATGGCTCAAGGAACCCGAATCGTCGGCAGCGCGGGCCGGTTTGGCGCACGCTACGGCCGCGTCTCCCGCCGGCGGGTCGCCGAGATCGAAGCGGACATGGAATCGGCCACCGTCGACGACGACGACGTCACCCGCGTCGGCACCGGCATCTGGAAGAACGAGGAGACGGGCGAGCTCTTTACGGGAGGCGCCTACCGGCCGGAAACCCCCGCAGGCCGGACCGTTCGCCGGTCGATCCGGGCCGCCCTCGGCGAGGACGAGTAATGGCCTACAAGTGCTCGCGCTGTAAACGCGACGTCGAACTCGACGAGTACGGCGGCGTCCGCTGTCCGTACTGTGGCCACCGCGTCCTGCTCAAGGAGCGCAGCCGCGACGTCAAGGAAGTCGCCGTCGAGTAGCCGGTGGGGTCTTCGCCCGTACACGAGGCCGTTCTCTCGTTCGAGTACGACTCGCCGGGCAGCGCGCGGATCGTCGCCGAGAGCGTCGCCCGCGAGGTCGGCGAGATCGACGACGATCGGTCGTGGACCGAACTCGACCGCGAGGAGAGGCGAGTTACGATCGAGATCGGCGCCCGCGACGCGGTCGCGCTCCGAGCGGCACTCAACACCTGGTTCTCGCTGATCGACGTCGCCGAACGGGTTGAGGAGATCGCCTCGCGGGACGGTCCTTCGGTCGAGGGTGCGCGTCGCGACGAGTGACGGGCCCACCCCCAACGGGGTTTCGATCGATGGACAAAGCTTGGCTTTATCAGGCCGGATCACGACCGTCGAGATATGCAGGGTAATCTGCCGCCGGAAGCACAGGAGAAAATCGACGAACTGCAGGGCCTCCAGGAGACGGCCCAGACCGTCGCCGTCCAGAAACAGGAAGCCGAGTCGACGATGACCGACGCCGAGAACGCCCTCGACGAACTGGAGGGCATCGACGAGGACACCACGATGTACCGCCAGGTCGGCGAACTGTTCGTCGAGACCGAGTACGACGACGCCGAGGAAGAACTCTCCGAGAAAGTCGACAGCCTCGAGGTCCGCCTCGAGACCCTCGAAAAACAGGAGGATCGCGTCCAACAGCAGTTCGAGGAGCTCCAGGGCGAACTCGAGGACCTATTGGGCGGTGGCGGCGCCATGGGCGGTCCCGGCGGTCCCGCAGGCGGCGCGTAGGATGGCCGAGGGGGGACCCACGGACGAGGAGGTCGTCCGGACCGCGGCCGAGGCCGCCGAGGGCGTCGTCTTCGCCCGCTACAAACAGTCGGCGGTCCGCGATCTGGACGTCACCGTCAGCTTCGAAAACGACGTTCTCGACGTCGACGTCTACCTGAACCCGCCCGCCGACGCCGACCCGGACCCCGACCGGGTCGCCGACGACGCCGCACTGGCCGCACGGTCGGCCGTCGACGACCTCTTCGCTTCGAGCGGGTAACCGTTCTCGCGTGACGTTTTCGCTGGCCCTTTCGCTCGCCCCCAGTCGCCCCCTTCGAGAGCGTCCCGTGTCCTTCCTGAGGGGATATTATACGATATAAAGTTATCTCATATCGACTATGGTTCGGACCCCCGAGATCGTGAGGCGGACCCATATAAGCGAATTAGCGGCCGTGATACCAGCTATCGGAGAGGCCGGACGATGGCTTCCTCAATCGGATTATCGGCCGCCTCGTCACTTGGATAGGATACTTCACGAGAGATACAGAACGAGCGCCGACTTCCCGGTCGACGAGGAATCGAGAAACCTGGAAATAGTAAACCAAATTATTGGATCGATATACTATCGAACTTATGGTACTATCGGCCCGGGCGGGGTCGGAACCGACCCCGTGCCGATCGGGGATCGGGTCCCGGGACCGTCACGGCGCCCGGGATGGCGAACGCCAGGTCGTCGCCGGTCGCGTTCGCTCGCGAAGCGGTCCCTGTCCCGATGGATATTAAACGGTCGGCCAGGGAATGGGGCCATGCATCGGAGTCCGGCCGCCCGCGGTCCCCGTCCCGGGCGATGAGTGCGAGCGAGCGGTTCTGGGACCTGGTCTGTGACCATCGGCCACATCTGACCTTTCTCCTTTCGTTGCTGGTCGGGCTCGGAGCCATTACCGTCCTGGGCTTCTGGCTGGCCGACCCCGGCTCCCCGGAGTACGTCATCGCGGTCGTCAACATGGGAATCGTCCTCGTCGCCTTCGTCCCGATCGGCTACTGTATCCGGCGGTGTCTCCGGCGCGAGCAGTACGCCGAGGACTCCAGCGAGTGAGCCGGCGGCCGGGAACTATTTAACGCTCACGCGGCCCATACCGAGCATGGATCAGACGCGTGAGGTGCCGACCCACCTCGTCGATACCGCCAGATCCGATCCCGACGCGATCGACGGAAAGGACGTCGAGACACTCCTTGCGGACGACCGGGAGGAGATGCGCAACACGGGCCTGAAGGTGTTGGTCGGGCTGGCCATCGACGATCCCGACCGGGTCGTCCCGTTCGCCGACGACGTCGTCGACTGCCTCGACGAGTCCTACGGGCTCGCGCGCAGCCACGCCGCGCTCGTCTGCTGGCTCCTCGCCGAGGAACGCCCCGACCTCGTCGAGCCGGCGATCCCGAAACTCGTCGCCAACCTCCGGGACATCGCCCCGCTCTACCGGTTCCGGGCGGCACGGGCCGTCGCGGCGCTGGGCCGGCAGCGACCGGCGTCGTTCGTCGACCACGCCGACGGGCTGGTCGCGGCCATCGTCGAGGGACCGAACCTCCCCGAACCCGGCGAGCCGACACCACCGGACGCCGAGGAGACGATCGACCTCCCCGAACCCGATCTCGCGCGCTCGGCCGCGACGAAGGAGGTCGCCGCGAACGTCCTCGTGGCGGTCGCCGGCGAGGCCCCGGCGGTCGTCGCCGACCGCTTTCCCGATCTGGTCCCCGAACTCGAACACGACGACCAGGTCGAGCACGTCCGGGGCGGGATCGTGGACGCCATCGGACGCGTCGCCAGAGCCGACCCGGCGGCCGCAGAGTCCGCGATCGACCCCCTGATCGACCTGCTCGAGGACGACTCGCGGCTGGTCCGGAGCCGGGCGATCCGGGCGCTCGGCTATGCCGAGGCCGCCGGGGCGATCGAGCCGCTCCGGGAGGTCGCCGAGAGCGATCCCGACCCGGACGTTCGGGATCTCGCGAGCGAGACGGCCGACTGGCTCGAGGAGAACGTCCTCGCGTCGTAGCCGCCACAGCGACGGAACCCGCCGGTTGGTCGGGAATCTCCGCCGTCGGAGGGCGTTTCTTGCCGAGTCCATCACGTGAAACAACTAAGTAATGTTTATGTATGTCGGGCAGAACAGGATAGGTGTATGGCTGATAAGCGTCAGCAAGACGGATACGACGGGGTAGTCTCGCGACGACGGTTCGTCGCGCTCACGGGCGCGTCGGGTGCCGCCGCGCTCGCAGGGTGTATGGGCGACGACGGCGGGAACGGGAACGGAAACGGGAACGGAAACGGAAACGGCAATGGGAACGGGAACGGAAACGGGAACGGGAACGGGAACGGAAACGGGAACGGGAACGGTAATGGCAACGGCAATGGGAACGGAAACGGCAACGGCGAGGGGAACGAAAGCGAGGGCAACGAGAGCGAGGGCGACGCTCCCGCACAGGTCGACCAGTGGTTCGTCACGGGCAACTGGAGCGACCCGACGAACGTCCAGTTCAACCCCTACAACCCGGCGAACCAGGGCGGCCAGCTCGAGAACGCGCTCTGGGAGGAGTTCGCGAACTACAACATCGCGACCGGCGAGTGGATCGCCCACGCCGCGACCGACTGGGAGATCGGCGAGGAGGAAGTCACCGTAGAGCTCCGGGACGACCTCGTCTGGAGCGACGGCGAGTCCGTCACCGCCGAGGATGTCGTCGTCGGGATGCGCCTCGCGGAGTACCAGGACGGCGAGATCTGGGACTTCGCGGAGTCGGTCGAGGCCGACGGCGAGACGACCGTCGTCATCACCCTCTCGGGGCCCGCAAACCAGGAGATCATGCAATGGGTGCTGTTGACCCAGTGGGTCAACGCCCCCTCCCAGGTGTACGGCGAGTACCTCCAGCGGATCGATGACGGGGAGGACTCGGAGGAGGTCATGGGCGAACTGGCCTCCATGGCCGACCGTCAGCCGGTCACCTGTGGCCCGTTCCAGTTCTCCGACGAGGACTCGACCGAGCAGTACATGGCCGCGCCGGCGTTCGACGACCACCCCGACGCCGACTTCATCAACTTCAACGGCTACCGGATGGAACAGCGAAGCAGCAACGACGCCTACTACCAGGCGCTCGCGGGCGGGGAGTTCGACGGCCTCCTCAGCCTGTTCGTTCCCGTCCAGGTTATCGAAGGACAGTTCGGCGACGACTTAGACGAGATCCAGATCCCCGGCACGTTCGGCGCCGGGATCGTCTTCAACCACGACCACGAGGTCTTCGGCCAGCGCGAGGTCCGCCAGGCGATGGCGTTTGCGACCGACTGGGAGCTCGCGGCCCAGAACGCAGACCCCGAATCGAAGCAGGTCCCGGAGGTTCCCTGCGGGATCACGACCGCGGCCATTGAGGACTACCTCGGCGACGAACTCGACAGCTACGAGTCCTACGACCAGAACCAGGAGCAGGCGGCGTCGCTGCTCGAGGACGCCGGCTACGAGCAAAACGGCGACGGGATGTGGGTCGACGGCGACGGGAACACGATCTCGGCCGAGCTCAACTACCCCGCCGGCTGGAGCGACTTCGTCGCGGCCGCCGAGACGGTCGCCTCCCAGCTGAACGAGTTCGGGTTCGACCTCGAACTCGTCGGCGACGAGCGGGGGACCCTAGAGGAGAACCTGGGAGAGAGCAACTTCGAGCTCGCGAACTTCGAGTGGAACGAGGGCGCCGCCGAGTTCAACCATCCCTACTACTCGCTGCGACACAACCTGCTCAACCGCCAGCTGAGCGCCGACAGCTCGTTTTTCAACTACCCCGAGAGCACCGAGGTGCCCGCCAGAGACGGCGACGGGACGATCGAGGTCGACTTCCAACAGCGGCTGAACGACCTCGCCTCCGAGCCCGACGAGGAGGCGGCCCTGGAGATCATCCGGGAGCTGGCCTGGGTCGTCAACCAGGACCTCCCGATCATGCCGATCCAGAGCAAGTTCGAGCAGTCGTTCCTCCGGAACAGCGGCTGGGAGTACCCCGACCCCGGCTCCGACGAGGTCCAGATCCTCTGGCCGCTGTACTGGCTCCCCAAACAGGACAAGCTCCACGCGACCGAGTAACGCGGCCGTACTCTCATCACTCGTATGAACTGGTTCATAAAGCGGATCGGACAGGGACTGTTTACCGTCTTCGCCGTAGCGACGCTCACCTTCGTGTTGGTCCGGACGATGCCCGGCAGCCCCTCACAGCGCCTGGCCTCCCAGATCAGGGAACAACAGCCCAACATGAGCACCCAGGAGATCAACGCGATGGTCGCCCAGCGGATCGGCGTCGACCCCGACCGCCCGCTCCACGAGGCGTACATCGAGTACATGGTGAACCTCGCCCAGGGGAACCTGGGGGAGTCGATCAACTATCAGGAGCCGGTGTTCGACATCATCGCGCGGGCGCTGCCCTGGACGGCGTTCGTGATGACGATCAGCCTGCTTTTCGTCTTCGTCATGGGGCTCGGTCTCGGGGCCGTCATGGCCTACCGGGAGGGCTCACGGTTCGACGTGGGCTCGAGCCTGATCGCCATCTTCCTCAGCTCGGTCCCCTACTACGTCGCGGCGGTCATCCTGATCTACGTACTGGCTATCGAACTCTCGGCGTTCCCGCTTTCCGGGCGGTATCCGAGCGACGTCGAACCGGGGTTCACGCTCGCGTTCGTCGGCGGGGCGCTCTACCACGCCGTCCTGCCGGCGGCGTCGTTCGTCATCACCTCGTGGGGCGGGTTTGCCCTGGGGATGCGGGGCAACAGCATCCAGGTGTTGGGTCAGGACTACATCCGGGTCGCGAAGCTCCGGGGGCTGACCGACCGGCGGATCGCGCTGCGATACGTCGGGCGAAACGCCGTCCTCCCGATGTGGACGAGCTTCCTCATCACGATCGGGTTCATGTTCGGCTCGTCGATCATCTTGGAGGAGATCTTCTCCTACCGGGGGATCGGCTACTACATGTTCGACTCGATCGACAACCGCGACTACCCGGTGATGATGGGGACGTTCCTCGTCATCACGATCTGTGTGATCGTCGCGGTGTTGATCGCCGACATGACCTACGGGAAGATCGACCCGCGTGTCGAGGCCGGAGGTGACAATGAAGCGTACTGACGACGACCGCGCGACCGACGGCGGGACGAAGCCGGCGGCCGACGGCGGCACCGGCGACGTCTTCGCCTTCGAGGCGACCGAGGACGTCACGACCGTCCAGCGCTACCGCGAGTTCCTCCACGAGGCGGTCTACCTGCCCGCGCGGGAGGCCTGGCGCGACTGGCGGATGAAAGTCGGGCTCTTTCTCATCGCCGGCTATCTGGCGATGGGGCTGATCGCCTGGATCTCGGGTTCGAGCTTCGGGATCTGGGAGGGCGTCACGATCATCGAACAGCCGACCTCCAACCAGTTCGGCGGCTTCGAGTACAACAATCAGCCCCCCTTCCAGAGCATGGAGTACCCGCTCGGGACCGACTCGACGGGCCGGGACATCCTGGGAGGGATCGTCCACGCGACCCCGGACATGCTGAAGATGACGTTCGCCGGCGGCGTCTACGTCGTCGTCGTCGCCACCGTCGTCGGCACCGTCGCCGGCTACAAGGGCGGACGGGTCGATTCCGTTCTCACGACGATATCGGACGTCGTCATGACGATTCCCGGCCTGCCGCTGGTGATCGTCGTCGCGACGATGATCGATCCGCGAAACCCCTGGATCATCGGCCCGCTGCTGGTCGTCGGCTGGTGGGCCGGCCTCGCCCGGACGATCCGGGCCCAGGTGCTCTCGATCCGGGAACACTCCTACGTCGAGGCCTCCCGGACGATGGGGATCACCACACCGCGGATCATCCAGAAGGACATTCTGCCGAACCTGATGCCGTACATCATGGTCAACTTCGTGATGTCGGCACGCCAGGTGATCTTCAACGGCGTCGGGCTCTACTTCTTGGGCATCCTGGCCCACGGGAGCTACTCCGACAACTGGGGCGTGATGATGCAGTTCGCCTACACCCACGCGAGCGCGCTGCTCGTCCCCGAACGAGCCTATCAGCTCCTGATCCCGATGGCGGTGATCGTGGGGCTTTCGTTCGGACTCATCCTGTTCTCCCAGGGGACCGACCGACTGTTCAACCCCCGCGTCAGACACCGGGGATCGGGCGAGACCGAAGAGGAGGGCGACGACCAAGTGACGACGACGATCACATAAATGAGCACGCACGAACCAACGCGAACGAACGACGCGAGGACCCACGAGGTCGCCGACCCGATCCTCGAGATCAGAGACGCCGAGGTCGTCTTCGAGATGGACCGGGGCGTCTCGCGGGTGCTCGACAACGTCTCGATCGACATCGAACGCGGCGAGGTACTCGGCATCGTCGGCGAGTCGGGCTCGGGGAAGTCGATGCTCGCCTCCGCGATGCTCGACGCCGTCGTCGATCCGGGCATCCTGTCGGGGGAGATCACGTTCCATCCCCCAGACGGCGAGCCCGTTGACGTCCTCGCCCAGGACCAGGAAGGAATCAGGGAGCTTCGCTGGGAGGACATCTCGATGGTGTTCCAGGGCGCGATGAGCTCCTTTAACCCGACGATGAAGGTCGGAGGCCATTTCGAGGAGACCCTGAAAGCCCACGAGTACGACGTCGAGGCGGGGATGGAGCGGGCCAGGGAGCTCCTGGCCGACCTCTACCTCGAGCCCGATCGGGTACTCGACTCCTTTGCCCACGAACTCTCGGGTGGCATGCAACAGCGCGCGCTGATCGCGCTCTCGCTGGTCCTAGAGCCCGACGTGCTCGTGATGGACGAGCCGACCGCCGCCCTCGACCTCCTGATGCAGCGCTCGATCTTGGCCCTGTTGGAGGAGCTCAAGGCGAAGTACGACCTCACGCTCGTCTTCATCACCCACGACCTGCCCCTGATCGCCGAACTCGCCGACCGGCTGGCGGTGATGTACGCTTTCGAGTTGGTCGAGGTCGCCGACAGCGATTCGATCCTCTCGCGGGCGGCCCACCCTTACACCCGCTCGCTGCTGAACGCGACGCCGAATCTCGACGCGCCGCTGTCGGAGATGCGCCCGATCGAGGGCTCGGCGCCGGACCCGGTGAACGTCCCGGAGGGCTGTTCGTACCATCCCCGGTGTCCGCTCGCCGACGAGGAGTGTGTGAGCCAGGACCCCGGATTCAGGCCAACCCACACCGAGGATCACCTGGCGGCTTGCTTCCACTGGGAGGAGGCAAGCGAGGCGATCCCGTTCAACATCGAACGCGAGGTGAACGATGAGTAGCACGGAGCCGCTGATCTCCCTGAAGGACGTCGAGGTCCACTTCGAGGAGTCGGGGGGAACCTTCGACTTCTTCAGCGAGCCCGAGACCGTCCACGCGGTCGACGGCGTCAGCCTCGACATCGAGGAAAACGACGTGGTCTGTCTCGTCGGCGAGTCGGGCTGTGGGAAGACCACGCTGGGCAAGACCGCGATCGGGCTCCAGCGCCCGACCGGCGGCAGCGTCTCCTATCGGGGCCAGGACATCTGGCAGGCCAAGGACAAGAAGGGCGACGTGGAGGTTCCCTACGGCGACATCCGCCGGGCGCTCCAGATCATCCACCAGGACCCCGGAAGCTCGCTCAACCCCAACCGCCGGGTGATGAAGACCCTTGAGGCGCCCCTGCGGCGCTGGCAGAAAGACATGAGCGCCGGCGACCGTCGTGCACAGGTGCTCCAGATGCTCGAACGGGTCGGGATGACGCCCGCCGAGGACTACGCGAGCCGATACCCACACCAGCTGTCGGGCGGCGAGAAACAGCGCGTCGCGCTCGTGCGCGCGCTGCTCATGGACCCCGACGTCATCCTCGCCGACGAGGCCATCTCGGCGCTGGACGTCTCCCTGCGCGTCGAGATGATGGACCTGATGCTCGAACTCCAGGACCAGTTCGACACCTCCTTCGTCGCCGTCAGCCACGACCTCTCGAACGCGAGATACTTCGCCGCCCACGGCGGCGGTCGGATCGGGGTAATGTACCTCGGCCGGCTGGTCGAGATCGGCCCCGCCGAGGAGATCATCAACAATCCGAAACACCCCTACACGAAGGTGCTCCGGTGGGCGACGCCGAACTTGAAAGAGGAGGCCAGCGGCGAGCCGCCGGTGCGCGCGATCGACATCCCCGATCCGAAGAACCCGCCCGCAGGCTGTCGGTTCCACACCCGGTGTCCGGAGGCCCGGGAGGCTTGTCGGGGCGAGACGCCCGAGTCCTACCAGGTGGACGCCGACCACGAGGTCGCCTGTTTCCGCGAACTCGACGACCACGAGTACTGGTCGAGCCCGGAACTGGCCGGCGAGGGCCCCGGGAACGAGGGCGAACAGTCGTCGGCGGACTGATCGCGGATCGCCGTTTTCGGGCTCACCCGTTTCTCCGCCTCACGCGGAACGTTCTCCATGTTGGTTGCCGACCAGTTCCGTGGGCGTCCTTGTACTCGAGTAGCAGCCGCCTAATTATCGACCGATGACAGTACGGGCCCGACCAGTGGCCAGCGACGGGAGTAGCGGCGTTTCGGCGCTCGGCGCCGGGCTTTCGGTAGCACAGAAGCCCCGCTAGCTCGCCGGGGCCTGCGTCGGCGACGTGAGCCGGGCGGTAGCCGACGGCCGTTTCCCTCCCTCGGTTCCGTCCCCTAGTCTCCGCTCGACCGAACCTCTTCTACAGGTTATGTCTCGATAGGTGAAAACAGATAATCAACGATAGCGGGACGGCTCCCTCTCCCTGTTCTCGATCGAAAAAGTAGAAAGATATACAGGTAATAAATAGATTACAACCGTCGATTCGGGCGTTCGGATCGTGGAACGTCGACAGTGGAGTTACGACCGTAGGGATGTAATCCGTACCACCCGGACCGGCTCGAAACGGTCCGTCCGGAGCTATTGAAAATAAAATATAATTTTATGTATAGAGAATATACCTAAACGCGAAAGTATAGAGAAAGTGTGGGCATCAGCGAGAGTCCTAAAGGGGTGATATTCGGTGATAGAATCCAGCAACGGCGATAATAGGTGGAAACTCAGCCGACCGCTCAATATATAAATATTGATAATAGTAAATTTCGTAGAATGGTGGGAATATTATATTATGGGAATTATATAATTTTCCGGAGAGGTATCAGTCCTGGGTCCGCGGCGAGAGCTCCCCGGATTCGACGAGCGCCTCGAGAGGGTTGTCCTCGACCTCGACGGGGAGGTCGATCCGGGCGCGCCGGCGGACGGATTCGTAGCCCCCGAAGATCACCCCGGCGGTCTGGAGCCCGATCTCGCCGCGGAGTTCGGAGGGGTCGCCGGTCTCCAGAGAGCGGACGACCGCGGCGATCGAGCGGTCCTGGAACACCGAGCCGAACCGTTCTTCCTCGGTCGGTGCGGCGTGCATCGTCTCGCCGCCGACGTCTACGGACTCGCGTTCGCCGTCGCGTTCGACCTCGAGCATCGGCCCGTCGGGGGCGTCGATCCGGATCGTTCCGCCGGTGCCCCGAAGGGCGAGGGCGGCGTCCACGAAGTCCGATCCCTCGCCGGTGGACATGACGCCGTAGACGCCGTTCTCGTAGCGCCACTGGGCCCAGATCTGGTTCTCCTGGTGGGCGCCAAAGCGGACGTCCTCGGTGCGATAGTCGAGTTGGGCGATAACCCACTCGGCAGGCCGGTCGTCGTTGAACATCCCCGCGAGATCGATCGTGTGGGCGCCGGTGTCGTAGAAGTCGCCCCAGCCGATCTCGACGCGCTCCAGGTCCCCGATCGCGCCGTCGTCGAGCAGCCGTTTGGCCTCGGTGAACGGCCGTCCGAACCGGCGCTGGCGGTTGAAGGTGAGCCCGACGCCCTCGCGGTCGCAGACCTCGACCATCCGGCGTGCGTTCTCCAAGGTGTCGGCCATCGGCTTCTCGCAGTGGATCGCCCGGACGGCGCCGCTCTCCGCACAGCCGACGACGATGTCGGCGTGGATCGCCGGCGGGACGCAGACCGAGACGATCTCCGGCTCGACGGCCGCGAGCATCGCCTCGTAGTCCTCGAAGACGTTCCCCTCGCTGATCCCGAACTCGTCGGCGAACGCCTCGCCGTTCTCGGGGACGACGTCGGCACAGGCGGCGACCCGGCAGTCCTCGTGGTTGCGGTAGGCCTCGGCGTGGCGATAACCCATGGCGAACCCCGAGACGGTTGGATTCGCGGGGTCCGGCCCGGTTCCGACGATCGCGACCGTATGCTGGCTCATGCGGCCGGCGGTTTCGGCTCCCGCGAGAAAGCGGTGTCGTTCCCGGCGGCAGGGGTTACAGCGAAACCCGTTCGCCCCGCTCGGCGGCGTCGTAGGCCGCCTCGATCGCCCGGAGGTCTGCAAGCCCGTCGCGGCCGTCGGGTTCGGGGTCGGTTCCCGTCAACACGCAGTAGCCGAAGTAGTCGAACTCCTCGCGGACTTCATCTACGGGTTCGCCCGCGTGTTCCATCCGCATCTCACCGCTTTCGACTATCATCTCGTGGGGAACTACTCCGCCGAACGCCGAGGCGATCCGGACCCTCCCATCGGTGCCGACGAGCTCGAGCTGGCTGCTGGCGTGGGCGTTGAAACTCGCCGTACAGGAGGCCGTCGTGCCGGTCGGGAACTCGAGCTGGAAGGCGACGTGTTCGTCGACGGCCTCGAAGGCGGGGTCGGTCGAGATCGTCGAGGCGTAGACGGAGTCGGGATCGCAGTCCAGCAGATACCGGACGGTGTTCAGCGGGTAGACCCCGAGGTCGACGAGTGCGCCCCCGCCAGCGAGGTCGGGATCGAGCCGCCAGGTGTCGGGCGAGGCATGATCCAGCAGGGGGTTCGAGAAACCGCCATGGACCTGGACGACGTCGCCGACGACGCCGTCCGCGAGGAGATCACGGGTGCGCCTGACCGTCGGCTCGCACTGGAGCCGGTAGGCGGTCATCAGGGTAACCCCCGCGTCGTCGCAGGCGGAGACGACCTCGCGGGCCTCGGCGACGGAGGTCTCAAGGGGCTTCTCGCAGATGACGTGTTTCCCGGCCTCGGCGGCGGCGACCGCGTACTCGCCGTGGAGGGCGTTGGGCGCGGCGACGTAGACCGCGTCGTATGCCTCGCGTTTCTCGCCTGCGAGGAAGGCATCGTAGCCGACGACGTGGTCGATTCCGTACTCCCCGGCGACCTCGGCGGTAGAGCCCGGCGAGCCGGTCACGAGGACCGTCGTCTCGCAGTACGTCCCGTCCTGGATCCCGGGGAGGGCCCGCTCGCGGGCGAAGCCGCCGATCCCGACGATCGCCATCCGGACCCGACCCTCGGGCGATTCGCGCTCCCAGTCCCGGTCGGTGAAGTCGCTGAAGTACTCCTCCAGGGCCATACCCGTCGTACGGAGGGCAGTCACAAGAATCCGACCGTCGCATACGCGGGGTTCGGGAATATCATGTCTTCAGTTCGACTCCGTCGGAATATCGGACAACCAAAACACGACCACAAAATCGAATAGCTACCGATACTGGTCTTTGAAGGAAAATAGTTTTCAACTAGGGCGTGTGAGTGGTGGTCACTGATCGTAACATGGTCGAGATGGAAACCGCCGAGATCGAGACCGACCTGAGCCTGTTCAAGTACGATAACTTAGAGCAGTTGCCGCCCCGGTACCGGGGACTGGACGAGGCCCAACGCGGGCCCCGAATCGAGGCCGCCCTCTCGGAACTCGGCGACAGCGTCGTCGTGTTGGGCCACAACTACCAGCGCCGGGAGATCGTCGAACACGCCGACTTCGTGGGGGACTCGTACGGACTCTCCAAGCGGGCCGCCGAGGCGGACGCCGACTACGTGATCTTCGGCGGGGTGACGTTCATGGCCGAGAGCGCCGACATCATCACCGACGACGAACAAACGGTGATCCTGCCCTCGATGGAGGCCTCCTGCCCGATGGCGGGGATGGCCGAGGCCCTCCAGGTCGATGCCGCCTGGGCCGAGATCACCGGGGCCGCACCCGACGCCGAAATCATCCCGATAACGTACATGAACTCGTACGCGGACCTGAAGGCGTTCTGTGCGGCCCAGGGCGGGCTCGTCTGTACCTCCTCGAACGCCCACCGCGCCTTCGAGTGGGCCCTGGATCGGGGCGACAAGATCCTCTTTCTCCCGGACAAGCACCTCGGGGAGAACACGGCCCATCGGCTGGGGATGGAGGACTCGATCGCCGAGTGGGATCCCTGGGATCCCGAGGGGAAAGACGCCGCGGAGGTCGCAAAGAGCGATATCGTCCTCTGGGAGGGCTACTGCCAGGTCCACGAACGGTTCCGCGAAAGCCACATAGAGCAGGTCCGCGAGGAGTACGAAGGGGCCAGCGTCATCGTCCACCCCGAGTGCCGCCGCGAGGTCGTCGAGGCGGCCGACCGGGCGGGTTCGACCGCCGAGATCCGCGAGACGATCGAGGAGGCCGAGCCGGGCGAGACGTGGGCGATCGGAACCGAGATCCACCTGACGAATCACCTGCGGCGGTGGTATCCCGAGGTGAACGTCGTCCCCCTCTGTGGCGACGCCTGCATGGACTGCAACGCGATGCGCCAGATCGACCCCAACTACCTCACCTGGGTCTTAGAGGAACTCGTAGCGGGCCGCGAGCGAAACGTCATCGAGGTCGCCCCCGAGGAAAAGGAGCTCGCGGGAGTCGCCCTCGAACGGATGCTGGAGGTCTGAGATGGGCGGGAACGAACACGAACGGCGGGACGTGGTCGTCGTCGGAAGCGGGATCGCGGGCTGTGCGGCCGCGCTCGCGGCCGCCCGCGAGGGGAGCGAGGTTCTGGTGGTCACGAAAGCCGAACGGCCGGAGGGCGCGAGCACCGACTGGGCCCAGGGCGGGATCTCGACGACCCGTGGCGATCCGGACTCGCTCAAGCAGGATATTCTGGTCGCGAGCGATGGGACCGCCGACCCGGCGGCGGTCGACACGCTCGTCGAGAACGCCGATGATGCGGTCCACGAGGTCCTCGTCGAGATCCTGGGAATCGAGTTCGATTCCACTGGAACCGGGTTCGACTACGCCCGCGAGGCCGCCCACTCCGAGGAACGCATCCTCCACGTCGACGCCTCGACGGGAACCCACATCCTCCGGCCGTTTCTGAACCATCTCGACGGGATGGAGGGAGTGGAGATCCGCCAGGACACCGCGGTCCTCGAGCTCGTGACCCACGAGGGCCAGGTACAGGGTGTCCTCACCGACGAGGCGCCGACGGGTCATTCGATCTACGCGGGGGCGACGGTGCTCGCGACCGGCGGGATCGGCTCACTCTACCCCCGGTCGACCAACCCCGCGGGCGCGACAGGGGACGGAATCGCCATGGCCGCACTCGCCGGAGCGGACGTCGCGGACATGGAGTACGTCCAGTTTCACCCGACGGCCTATGATGGCGAAAACACGTTCTTGCTCTCGGAGGCGTTGCGCGGCGAGGGCGCACTGTTGCGAAACGCCGACGGCGATCGATTCATGCCCGCCTACCACGCGGACGCCGAACTCGCCCCCCGGGACGTCGTCGCCCGCGCGGTCGCCCGCGAGCGCGAGGAAACGGGGGAGGTCGTCCTCGACGTTTCGCCCGTGGAGTTCGCCGAGGAGTTCCCGGACCTCGAGACGAAGTGTCGCGAACGGGGGGTCGCGGGCGAGGAGATCCCGGTCGCGCCCTGCGAGCACTTCCTGTGTGGCGGAATCGCGGTCGACGACCACGGACGGGCGAGCCTCGACGGCCTCTACGCCGTCGGCGAGTGTTCCCGGACGGGCGTCCACGGTGCCAACCGGCTCGCGAGCACGAGCCTGCTCGAGGGCCTCGTGTGGGGGCTGCGGGCTGGTGAGGACGCGGCGAGCGAGGCGGGATCGGGCTCGAAGCGAAGCGACCCCGCCCTTGAGGCGCCGGAGCTCTTGGACCGGGATCCCGACCTTCCCGAGCGCTTCGCCGAGGAGAAAGCCCGCCGGCTGCGCCGGACGATGGACGACCACCTCGGGCTTGTGCGCGAGCCAGCGGAGATCCGCCGGGCGGCCGCCGTCCTGCGCAGGCTGAAAGGCGAGGTGGACGCCTACGTCCGTACGCGGACCGCCCGCGAGCTATACGAGCTCCGCCACGCCTGCGTCACGGCGCTGCTGGTCGCGCGGGCGGCCGGCGAGAACCCCGAGTCGCGGGGCTGTCACTACCTCGCTGGGGACGAACGGGGGGTCGAGAGCCCGGGCCAGGAGGCCGGGAACCGGCCGTGATCACCGACTCGGACGTCGAGAAGTGGTTGACCGAGGACGTCGGCCACCACGACGTCACGAACCAGATCCCCGGCGAGACGGTCGGAACGCTGTACGCCACGGAGCCGGCCACGGTGGCGGGCCTTGAGGCGGCGACTGCGGTCTTCGACTACCTCGACTGTGAGGTCGAGCGGACCGTCGGCCCCGGAGACCGGATCGAGGCGGGCGACCCGCTCCTCTCGGTCTCCGGACCGGCCCGCGAGATGCTTCGAGGCGAGCGGGTCGCGGTAAACCTCGTGGGCCACGCCTCGGGGATTGCGACGCGGACCGCGCGGGCCGTCGAAGCCGCCCGCGAGGAGAGCCGGGAGGTGCGGATCGCCGCGACCCGGAAAACGACGCCCGGTCTTCGGGGACTCGAAAAGCGAGCGGTCGTCGCCGGCGGGGGCGACACCCACCGGCTCGATCTCTCGCACATGGTGATGGTAAAGGACAACCACGTCGCCGAGATGGGTCTCGAGGGCGCCATCGACCGCTTCCGCGAGCGGGTCTCGTTCGTGACGAACGTCGAGGTCGAAGTCGAGACGGTCGCCGACGCGCCGCGTGCGGCGGCGGCCGGCGCCGATATCGTCTTGCTCGACAACATGGCGCCCGCGGAGGTCACGGAGGCGGTCTCCCGGCTGGCCGACTCCGCGGTCCTCGCGGAGGCCAGCGGCGGAATCACCGTCGAGGACGTGCCGGCGTACGCCGCAACAGGGGTCGACGTGATCTCGATGGGGAGTCTCACCCACTCGGCGCCGTCGACCGACCTCTCGTTTTCGACCGGCGAGGACGGGCATGCAGGCGACTGTCCGCACAACCGTTAATATCCCGTTCGCTGTAGATCCGGGGTACCATGTCACAGGACGACCCCGACCCGAACACGGACCGGAACGCCTCGAGGAGCGATCCCGCTCCCGGCGACTCCGTTCGATCCGAGGAGGACTTCGCCTACGACAGCTGGCCGATCGCCGACCATGGCGAGACGACGACCGGCTCCGGCCACTACCTCGGCACCTTCGGCGCCGCTGGCGGTACGGGTGCCGGCGGGACGGGCGTGTTGGTCTACGACGAGGAACGCGAAACCGTCTTCGAGGCCGATGTCGACGAGGAAGAGCGCCGTCTCATCCCCCGCGAGGACACCGAACGCGACGTCGACGACTCGGGGGGCCTCGGCGGGGTCATCGAGGACCTCGGCGACAGCCTGGGTCTGGACTCGCTTTCGGAGTTCGCCGAGGAACGCCTCCAGGACGACGACCGCGAGGGGGGCGCCCGCGAGATCTCGACGGGGCCGGGCGAGACCGTCGTCGATCCCGAGACCGCGACCTTTACTCAAAGCAACGTCAGCGCCGAGGCCGACCACGACCTCGAGTTCTCGGGGGCCTACACCTACCGCAAGGCGGCAGGCGACGCCGAGGGCGACCGGGACGACCAGGTGTTCGACGTCGAGCGGGACTTCGTCGTGAGCTTCGACCTCCGGGACCCACCGGAGGAGGCCGCTGTCGAGGTCGAAGAACGGGTCCTGCGGGCCCGGACGCCCGAGGAGGACCGACGGGGCGGGGACGCCGAGCCGATCCAGACCGGGCGGACGAGCTTTACGATCGAGTTCGACGCCGCGAGCGATCGCCACGCCGAGAGCGTCGTCGAGGAACGCTGCCGAGAGTGGCATGACGAGCACCCCGAACCGATCGACGACGGTACCACCGCGGGCGTCGGCGCCGGAACCGATGTCAGCACTGACACGGGACGAGGAACCGGTACAGGAACCGATACCGGAACCGACGTGGGGACCGACGCCGACGTCGATCCCGACTCCCGCCGTCAGTAACCGACAGCCGACCCGTCCTTGCGGGGTTCGGTCGCGCCCGCGAGCCCGTCGGGCCAACCGACGAACTGGGCACCGCCGAACATCACCGGGGGAAGCACGCGGACGTCGTGGCCCTTCCGAGCGAGCTTCGTCGCCCCCGGAAGCCGTTCTTCGATTCCCAACGTACCGTCCTCGCGGTAGCGCCACCGGGGCGCGTCGAGGGCTTCCTGGGGGGTCATCCCGTAGTCGACGAGGTTCGAGACGACCTGGACGTGGCCCTGGGGCTGCATGTAGCCGCCCATCACGCCGAAGGCGGCCCACCCCTGCTCGGGGAACTCCCCGATCGCGGGAATCAGGGTGTGGAACGGCCGCTTTCCTGGCTCTAAGCTGTTGGGGTGGTCCGGATCCAGCGAGAAGGAGGCGCCGCGGTTCTGGAGGGCGATCCCGGTGTCGCCCGCGACCAGGCCGCTGCCGAAGCCCGCAAAGCGGGAGTTGATGTACGAGACGAGGTTTCCCTCCTCGTCGGCGACCGTCAGGAGCACGGTGTCGCTATCCTCCGCGTTCGAACCCGGGACGCCGACGGCGGGATCCTGGATCGGCGAGGGACCGATCTCGCCCGCCCGCTCGTGGGCGTACGATTTCGACCCGAGCGGCGGGATCTGTTCGTACGCGGGATCCGTAATGTAGCGGTGGCCGTCGACGAAGGCGAGCTTCGTCGCCTCGGCGAAGGCGTGGACCCGCTCGGGGGAGTCGTAGTCGTGCTCGCCCGCACCGATCTCCTCGGCGATGTTCAAGGCTTCGAGTGCGATCAGTCCCTGGTTGTTCGGCGGCAGCTCGTAGATCTCGCTGCCGTTGTACGTCGTGCTGACGGGATCGACAAACTCGGGTTCGAAGGAGGCGAGGTCGTCGTGCCTCATGAACCCGCCCTTTCCCCGAATCTCCGAGACGATCTCGTCGGCGATCTCTCCCTCGTAGACGGCGTCTGCGCCCTCCCGGGCGATCGTGGCGAGCGAGTCACCGAGTTCGGGGAGTCGGACCCGCTGACCGACGTCGGGTGCCTCGTCGTCGAAGAGGTAGGCCGCGCGTGCGTGGTCGTCGGTGAACAGGCGGTCGGCGCCCGCCCAGTGGGAGGCGATCACCTCCGAGACCGGATACC
The DNA here is from genome assembly GCF_003344565.1 of Saliphagus sp. LR7. Taxonomy (NCBI): domain Archaea; kingdom Methanobacteriati; phylum Methanobacteriota; class Halobacteria; order Halobacteriales; family Natrialbaceae; genus Saliphagus; species Saliphagus sp. LR7. The sequence continues at coordinate 25,215 of NZ_QPND01000007.1, forward strand.
CCTCGGTCGCGTAGTGGATCGCGGGCTCGAGGACATCCGGAAGGGTGAGCCGCCCCAGCTCGGAGACGGTCGCCTCCCAGCCGCGGGCGCTGCCGGGCACCGTCACGGTGTGGGGGCCGAGAAACGGCATCTTGATTCCCTCGTCGCTTTCGCCTTCGTCGGTCGCGTAGCCCCGGGAGGCGGGGTAGTAGGAGGATCGAATCTCCGGATCGGCCTCCTCGAGGGCGTTCCTGACTGCGTCGATGGTGGCGTCCTCGGGCGCACCGCCACAGGAGCGCATCGCGCCGACGTCGCCGTCGGCGGTCCGGTAGAGCGCGAAGACGTCGCCGCCGAGGCCCGTCGATGTGGGCTCGACGACGTTTAGCGCCGCGGCGGTCGCGACCGCGGCGTCGAAGGCGTTGCCGCCATCCCGGAGCGTCGAGAGGCCCGCCTGGGCTGCCAGCGGCTGGCTCGTTGCGACCATCCCGCGGTCGGCGCGGACGGTCGAGCGCCTCGAGTCGAAGCGGTCGAGATTGGGGTCCATGCGCCCCGGTTCGGAGAGGGTCGTCTAAAGGGCGGGCCTTCCGGCAGGAGACGATCACCCGCCCTCGGTCCCGTCGTCGCGTGTGCGTTCGATCGCGAGGACGAGTTCGGTGTCGAGGTTCTCGGTCCCGTCGGGATCACGGGACTTGTTTCCGTCGCCTTTGTCGCCGAACCCGATATCGAGGACGACCGACGACTCGTAGGTTCCAGCCTCCAGGTTCGACGTCTCCGCGTGGATCTCGAAGGTCCGGGTAATCGATTCCTCGGGCTCGAACTCCGAGACGAGAGCGACGTTCGTGAACGTCTCGAGGTCTTTCCCGTCGGTTTGGACGTGATCGGTCTCCTCGTAGGCATCGCTCCAGAGGGTGATCGCGTCCCCGTTGTCGGATTCGGCCCGAAGAACCCCGAAGGGCGCGGGAGCGCCGGAGGTGACCAGGATCGCCTCCTCGGCGGTGTTGGTGAGCGTGGCCTCGAGAGCGGCCGGTGACTCTGGTTCGACGTGTGGATCGACCAGTTCGATCTCAAGCGCAGCAAACTCACCACCGTCCTCGACGGGGCCGTTCTCGAGCGCGACGGTGTATCCAGCATTGCCCCCGTTTCCCGCCTCCTCTGGGTCGTCCGTTCCGTCGCTTCCGGGATCGCCGTCCCCGATCGCGAGGACGAGTTCGCTCTCGAGGCTCTCGCGGTCCTCGGAGTCGTCCCGAGGTCCGATCCCGACGGTGATCGACGTCCCGTAGGATCCCGGCTCGAGACCGGGAGTATCCTCGTGGATCTCGAAGGCTCGGGTGATCGACTCCCCGGCGCCGATTTCCTCGCCGACCCCGATGTCCTCGACATCCTCGACGCGTTTCCCGTCCGTCCCGACGTATTCGCTCTCCTCGTAGGCATCGTTCCAGAGCGTGATCGACTCGCCGCCGTCCTCGGACTCGGCCCAGAGAACTCCAAAGGGCCAGGGTGCACCCGAAGAGACTGCAAGCGTCCCCTCGGTCTCGTTCGTGAGCGTCGCCTTGAGCGCCGCCGGCGAGCCGGGTTCGACGTGGGGATCGACGAGTTCGACCCGGAGGGTGGCGAACTCGCCGACGGTCTCGACGGGGTCGTCCTCGAGCGCGACGGCGTAGCCGCTCCCGTCGGCGTCCCCGTCCGGGTCGTCGCCCTCCGTCCCGTCGCTGTCGTTTCCCTCGGGTGAGTCCTCGCTCTCCCTGGTCCGGGTTCCATCGGTTCGGTCGCCCGGATCGCCCGTTCGGTTCCCGTCGCTCCCGTTTCCATCGTCGTCCGCGGGGTCGCGCCCGGCCCCCGGACCGTTACCCAGACAGCCGGCGACCGTCGGGCCCAGTCCGCTCCCGACCGCCGCCACGAACGTTCGACGCTTCATATCCGTATATCGGTCGGCGATCACAAAGGTATTCGCGAGACTGAAAGAGCGATTTTACCCACCCGAGGACGCAACGTTGACGGGGACCTGGACCGTCGGTGAACACGGACGATGAACGACGGCTCCCGGCTCCCCGGCGTCGGCGGCGAGGGCGAGGAGGAAGAGCGGATCGTCCTCCACGTCGACGCCGACTGCTTCTATGCGGCCTGCGAGCGCCTCCGGGAGCCGGAACTCGAAGGCGAGCCCCTCGTCGTCGGAATGGGCTACGAGGAGGGAGAGACCATCGGTGCGGTCGCGACCGCGAGCTACGAGGCTCGTGAACACGGCGTCGAGAGCGCCCAGGCGATCTCGACCGCCCTGGAGCGGCTCTCGCGGCGCGACGAGACGGACGCCGACGCGGGCGAAGGGGCTGATGCGGGCGAGGGAAGCGAGGACGAGATCTCGGGCTACTACCGCCCCGTGGACATGGAACACTACGAGGAGGTCGCGGGCGAGGTCCGGGAGATCCTCCACGACTGTGCCGACGTCGTCCGGGAGGTAAGCGTCGACGAGGCCTACCTCGACGTCACCGACCGGACCGGCTGGGAGGTCGCCGAGGGCTTCGCCCGCCACGTCAAGGAGCGGGTCAGGCGGGACGTCGGCGTCACGGTCAGTGTCGGCGCGGCCCCCTCGATGAGCGCGGCGAAGATCGCCAGCGACTACGACAAACCCGACGGGCTCACGGTCATTCCCCCCGGCGCAGTCGAGGAGTTCCTCGCGCCGCTCGAGGTCGACCTCCTCCACGGCGTCGGCCCCGTCACCGCCCGCGAACTCCGCGAGCGGGGGATCGAGACTGCGGGCGACATCGCGAGGGCCGATCCCGACTCCCTGGTCTCGGCCTTCGGCGAGCGCGGCCGGGAACTCTACGACCGTGCCCGCGGCGAGGACGACCGCCCGGTCGAGCCTCGAGGACGACCAAAGAGCCTCTCGCGGGAGTCGGCCTTTGCCGAGGCGGTCGTCGAGGCCGCACCCAAACGCGAGCGGATCCGGACGCTCGCGGCGGCGGTCGCCGACCGCGCCAGCAGGAAGGACGCTCTGTATCGAACGATCGGCGTGAAGGCGGTGACGCCGCCGTACGACGTCCACACCCGCGAGACATCTCTGCCGGGGCCGGTGGACGATCCGCCGCTCGTCGAGCGCACCGCGCTCTCGCTGTTCTCAGAGTTCGAGGACGACCCCGTCCGGAAGGTTGGCGTCAGAGTCGCGAACCTCGAGTTCGCCGGGGGCGACCAGACGAGCCTCGAGGGGTTCGCCGGCGAAGATCCGACGGAGATCGAGACCGGGGACGGCGGGCAGCCACCGGCGGCCGACGACGCTTCGGGCGCGGATTCGACCGCACGCCGGCGACGGCGGGAGGGTCAGACCTCCTTCGGCGACTTCGATTAGCCGACGAGCGTCGCGACGCCTTTCGTCTGGCGGTAGTCCGAAGCCAGTATGGCGGCGATCGCTCCCCGGATCGCCTCGGCGTCGTCGTCGGTCCACTCGGTCGGCTCGCGGATCGGAACCACGAGAAAGCCCCGGCCCCGGAGGTCGGTCGCGTGGAGGGCGACCATATCGAGCTCCCGGCCGAACCGGTGGCGCTGGGTCGTGTACTCCCGGAGGACGTGATCGGTCGCGCGCTCTCCCACGGGAAGCAGGATGTGGGCGTTGATCGCGCGCAACTCCGCGTCGAAGTACCGTTCCAGATCGGCGTACGCCCGCTCGGTCGGCTCCCCCTTCGCGACGCACATATGGAGGTAGCTACAGAAGGCGTTCTCGAGGACCGGCTTCTCGGGAGGTCCGCTCGCGAAGCCGGTCTCGAAGAGGAGGGTGCTGATTGCTCGCCCGGCCTCGGTCTCTGTGAAAGGGATTCCGCTCGTCTCCCCGCCGTGGGGTCCGGGGTGGTCGCCGATCAGGTGGAAGTCGGCGTTGGCGTCGCCGTAGCCGAAGACCGCCTCCTCGCAGGGCGGGCGCATTCCGAAGGGGTTGCTCGTCCGGTCGGTGACGTTCTCCACACCCCGGGTAGGCCAGGGGGGAGAATAACGGCCTCGATTTCCGTTCTCGATCCCGGTCCGGGATCACGGACTGTCCTCGCTCGCCTCGCCCTTGAGTCCGCCGTCGCCCCGCAGGAGGACTACCGATACGCGGCCGACGGCGTCGAAGTCCTTCAGCCGGTAGACGAGTTTCCGGATTCGGTCGGCCGCCCCCTCACAGAAGACGGTCTCGAGACACCACTCGCCGTGGTGGACGTGGGAGGTGGTGTCGATCTCGGCCTGGAACTCGTGTTGGACGTCGTGGAGGTCCTCGATGATCCGGTCGTGGGCGTAGTCGAAGATCAGCGCCGCGACGACGGTGCCACTGGCCTGCTCTAAGCGGTGGTGGGACTCGACGTACTCCTGGATCGCCTCCCGAAGCGCCCGCGAGCGCGAGTCGAGCCCCTCGGCCTGCCAGGTGTGGTCGAACTCCGCGAGCATTTCCTCGGGGACGTTCAGGCTCGTGCGCATGCGCCCGCTTCGAGGGCGAGCGGGAAAGCTCTCGCGCCCGCTCGGCCCCTCGCGGTAGCGGTTGCCTGTGGACGGTAGGACGATCATAACCACGGCCGACCCCGGGATAGGTTCCTGCAGGGAGATGGACGACCTGACCGCGTTCCAGCGCGACCTGCTCTACGTCATCGCCGGCGCCGACCGCCCCTCAGGGCAGTCGGTCCGCGAACGGATCCAGGGCTACTACGACACCGAGATCAATCACGGCCGGCTCTACCCGAACCTCGACACCTTGGTCGAGGTCGGCCTGGTCGAGAAGGGGGAACTCGACCGACGGACGAACTACTACGCGATCACCGCCGAGGGCGAGGCGGCGATCCGGGAGCGCCGGGGCTGGGAGTCGATCTACGTCGAGGAACCGCTTTCGCCCGCGGCTCCATAGACCACATACGGCCGCGAGGGGATTTATCACGCGGGCGTCCGTCCAGCTCGGTAGATGTATCGCGCCGGCCACTACGGCGCCGCACTGCTGGTCTACGCGCCCCTCAGCGCCGCCGTCGCCCTTGCGGGCTACGAGGCGCTCGCGGTCGTCGGGGGGGGGGGGGGCGGTCGCCGTCGCCCTCTCGACGACCCCCGACTACGACCACCGCGTCCCGCTGATCGCCCACCGGGGGCCGACCCACACTCTCCTCTTCGCGCTCGTCGTCGGCGCCGTCCTCGCCGCGGTCGCCGCCGTGGCCGCCACCGAGGAGGCCCCAGTCGAGGCCCCGATCCTTGCGACGTTCGCCTTCACGGTCGGGACGCTCTCGATCGGCTCGCACCTCCTCGCGGACTGGCTGACGCCGATGGGGATCCACCCTTCTGGCCGATCTCGAGCCGGCGGTACTCGCTTTCGGTGACGACCGCCGCGAACCCGGTCTCGAACTCCCTGTTGCTCGCGGCCGGGGTCGGAACGGCGTTTCTCGCAGCCGCGGGCATTTCGACCGTCTAATCGCGCCGGGCGAGGGCGACGCCCGCGGCGAGGGTCGCGAACAGCGCCACGCTGGCGAACAGGTAGAGGGCGTCGAGGGCGGGCGCGAACGTCATCACGGCACGGCGCCCGAGCACCAGAACGGCGACCGCGAGGGCGGGCGCGGCGAGGACGACCGCCCGCGCGGGCCGACCGTCGTACCGGCGGCGGCCGACGATTGCGCCCACGATCACCGCGGTCAGCAGGGCGAGGACGGCGGCGTACTGGGCGGTCTGGATCACGGCGGTGTACGAGCCGATGAACAGCGGGCTCAGGGCGACGTGGACGGGCACGGCCGCGGCGCCGATTGCCATCGCGGCGGTAACGTGGCCCGCCGACAGCGAGGGCGCCCAGACGAGGACGACCGCCACGGCGAACAGCGCGAAGATGGCGACGGCGGTCCAGAAGTGAAGCGAGAGGATCGTCATCTCGTAGGTCAACACGGTTTCGCGACCGAGGAGGACCTGGACCGGGGTCAAGAGGAGTCCGAGGGTGACCGCGTAGCGCACCCGCGGGTCAGCGACCGCGCCCCACCAGGCGGCGAGGGCGGTGCCGACGATGAAGAAGCCGGCGACCATCGCGACGACGCGGTGGATCCACTCGAAGAAACTCGGGAAGTTCGCCGGGAACAGGTTCAGCAGGCCGCCGTCACACAGCGGCCAGTTCGCCTGGCAGGCCAGCCCGGAGCCGGTGGCCTTCGCCGCGACGCCCAACAGGATCGTCGCGGTCACGAGGACGACCGTCGCGGCGAGCAGGTGCGGGAAGCCGGCCCGGGCGAGCGGGCCGGGGAGACCGGAGGTGCGGCTGTCGTACGACACGGATAGGAGGAGGTTGGGATCGGCCCTACTTAGGCTGCCCGTCTCCCCGGCGAGGGCCGTCCGTCGGATTCAAGGCCGCGCCCGACGACGCCCGTCCATGGAGAAAGTAGACCGCCTCGAGGCCGTCCTCGACGGCGAGGATCTCTCTTCGATCTGGTTCGCTCGCCCGAACGCCTTCGCCTGGCTGACCGGCGGCTCGAACGTCGTCGATCGCGAAACGGACGCCGGGGTCGCGGCCGTCGGCTACGACGGCGACCTCCGGGTGCTCACGGACACCATCGAGGCCGACCGGATCGCCGCCGAGGAGCTGCCGGACCTGCCCGACGACACGCCCGTCGAGACGTTCCCCTGGTACGCCTCCTCTCTGCCCGAGGCAATCGCCGAGCGGGTCGAGGGACCCGCGGCCGCAGACGTCGCGGTTCCAGATGCCGAGGTCGAACACGTCGATCCCGTCGACCTCCGCCAGCCCCTGACCGAGACCGACGTCGAACGCTACCGCGCCCTCGGCCGGGACACCGCGGCGGCCGTCGAGTCGGTCGCCCATGGGCTCGCGCCCGACGACACCGAACACGAGGCGGCGACGTCGCTGCGGGCCGCCCTCGGCGCCCGCGGCATCGAGTCGCCGGTCGCCCTCGTCGGCGGCGCAGACCGGGCGACCCGGTATCGCCACTACACGCCCACGGAGAGCGAACTCGGCGACTACGCCCTCCTCTCGGTGACCGCCCAGCGCGAAGGACTCCACGCGAGCTGTACCCGAACGGTGGCGTTCGATCCCCCTTCCTGGCTCGATGACCGCCACACGATCGCCGCGAGGATCGAGACGACGGCGCTGGCGGCGACCCGCGAGATCGCCGGCTCCGGCACCGCGGGCGACGTCTTCGAGGCGATTCAGGACGCCTACGCGACGCTGGGCTACGAGGGCGAGTGGGAGCTCCACCACCAGGGCGGCGCCGCCGGCTTCGCCGGCCGGGAGTGGATCGCGACGCCGGACCACCCCGCAGACGTCCACGCGCCGATGGCCTACGCCTGGAACCCGACGGTCCAGGGGGCCAAAAGCGAGGGGACCGTCCTCGTCGGCGACGGCTTCGAGGCGCTGACTCCCGCCGGCGAGGAGTGGCCGACGAAGGCGGTGGATGCGGTCGGCGAGGTCGTCGGTAGCGAGGTCGAACTCGAGCGGCCGGCGATCCTGGAACGCTAGCGCCCGCCCGCGGGGAACTCCTCGTCGTCGCTCCCCCCGTGGCCGTCGCGCTCGTCGTCGCTCCCCGAGGCGTCCTCGACGTCGATCGTCACCGGATCGACGGCGGGTTCGTCGGAGGCTCCGAAGAGGGCATCCAGGCCCTCCTGGAACTCCCCGAGGAGCCGGCCGGCGAGCTCCGTCGGCTGGATCGCGGTGTAGCCATACCGGCCCTTCTCACCCTCGAGCTCCCGGCGGTCGAGAACGCCCTCCTCTCGAAGATCCGCGATCGTCCGCCGGACCGTCTCCGGGTAGAGCCCGGTTCCGCGTGCGACTTCCTCGCTCGTGGCCCCCGGATCGCGGAGCACGTGGACGTAGACCTTTCCGCGGGTCTCGGTGTCGAGCAGCCGCCCGAGCAGGTCGGTCAGCCGGCGGTCGAACTCGCCCTCCGAGGCTTCGGGCTCGTCGACGATCCGGACCTCGACGTCCTCCCCGTCGTCGGGATCCCGGTCGGCATCGGGTGTCATCGGTGGCCATCGGCCGGCCGCGCGGATAAATCTTGCTCGCCGCTCGTCCCGTTCGGATCCCGGGCCGGGACCGACGGGGCGTCCCGGTCCCCCGATCGCCACCACGAGGAAAAAACATAAGCAAGTAGTTGTTTTCTCACACTTGATTCGGAGAGTGAGTACGGGAAACGACGTGGTGACGGCCGGATCGAACCCGATCCGTTCGTCGCCGACCACCGTTCGCGGACGATTGATCCGGCGGCGGAGAGAGCGAAATCGGAAGGATCGTCTTCGTCGTTCCGGACGCGGTTTCCTCAAAAACGGCTCTAACTATGGAAAACGCCATTTATATAGAGGTCATCCGTCGTAGGATCGGCTACGTTCGGTGCGGCCGACGTTCGTCGGATCACCTCTCTAAGCGTCCCGGATCCCGCATGCTACGGGCTGCCAGTCACGCCCGTCTCCGTCGATCGCCCGCAAAACGGCCGAAACAATCGAAAACCATATTTATCTGTGATTATGTCATATATTCGGATGGGGATTGAACGGCGAGACGGCGCCGGAGACCCGACTCGCCTCCCGCTCGCCGCCCGGATGCGCGTCCCCGATTTCGGGCGGCAACGCCGGCCGACGGTCGGCCGAACCGATCCGATCGGGCCTGGTCCACGCGGGGAGACTATTCCACGGCGTACATCCGGCCGTCGGTCCCGCCGAAGTAGAGCGTTCCGTCCGCGAGTGCGGGACTGGAGCCGACGCCGCGTCCGCCGACCTCGAGGAACCACTCCTCGGTCCCGTCGGTCGAGATCGCGTAGACGCCGAGATCGTCGCGTTCGGTCTGGCCGTGCGTGCCGACGTAGAGCCGGTCGTCGGTCACGGCGGGACTGCTGCCTACCTCGAGGGCGGCCGTCTCGAAGCTCCACCGTTCGGCGCCGGTCTCCCTGTCGAACTTGAACACCTCGCCGTGATGCGTGAGGGGGTCGTCCAGGGTGTTGTACGGCGTGTGGCCGACGTAAACCGCTTCCTCGTCGACGGCGACCGATCCCGAGACGTAGTTCCCGACCGTATCGGCAGTCCACTCGGAGTCGCCCGAGGCGGCATCGACGGCGTGGACCAGTCCGTTCCAGTCGGCGAAGAACACGGTCCCGAACGCGAGCGCCGGACTCGACCAGATCATGTCCTCGGCGTCGTAGGTCCACTCGACGCCCCCCGATCCGATCTCTAAGGCGTACAGCGTCGCGTCCGAGGCGCCGACGTAGACCGTCCCGTTGTCGACCGCCGGCGTACTCACCACCTCGTCGCCGACGTCGTGTCTCCAGACCGTCTCGCCGGACGCCACGTCGAGAGCGTACACCCACCCGTTCTCGGGAACATCGGCGTCCTCGGCGTACCAGCTACAGGCCAGGTTGTAACAGCCGACCCCCAGGATGACGGTGCCCTCCCGGACCGTCGGGCTTCCGCGGATCAACCCGCCGAGGTCGCGGCTCCAGCGTTCCTCGCCCGTCGCGGCATCGAGGGCGTAGAGGTGTCTGTCGTAGGAACCGATATAGACGGTGCCCTCGTCGTACGCCGGCGCGCCCTCGATGCGATGTTCGGTGTCGAAGGTCCACCGTGTCTCTCCCGATTCCGCATCGAGCGCGTAGACCGACTGGTCCGTACTGCCGACGTAGACGGTGTCCTCCGCAACGATGGGACTCCCCCAGAACGGTCCGTCGGCCTCGACGCGCCACGCGACCGAGGGTTCGGAACCGGGGCCCTCGACGCCCTTCGCGTAGCCCGTGTTGTAGCGACCTCCTCGGAACGACGGCCACTCCGACACCGGGTCGGCGACGGGATGGGTGCCCTCGTCCGACTGGCCGGCGGATCGGCCGGCAGAAGGGGCGGTACATCCCGCTCCGACTGCGAGCGCCGACGTCGAGATAGCCGCGAGGAACCCCCTCCGGTTCGTCCTCGTCATACGACCGCCCTTCGGCGTGTCGGGTAATAACGCTGTGGTCGACCAGCCCCTCTACGGGTGCCGGGTCCGCTTGTCTCCCGATCCGACGCGATCGGGTCTCGACTCAGACGACGAGATACTGATCGAGGTCCTCGTTCTCGAGTTCCTCGACGGTTCCCCGGTAGACGATCTCTCCCTGGTCCAGGACGTATCCCCGATCCGCGAGCGCCAGGGCCTCCCGAACGTTCTGTTCGATCAGCAACACGGTCAGTCCCCGGTCTGCGATCTCTCCGATCGCCTCCGAGACCGACCGGATGATCTGTGGGGCCAACCCCTCGGTCGGTTCGTCCAACAGGAGCAGTTGGAGGTCGGGAAGCCGCAGGGTGCGAGCGATCGAGAGCATCTGCTGTTCGCCTCCGGAGAGGGTGCCCGACTGCTGGGTCTTCCGTTCCTCCAGGCGCGGGAACAGGTCGTAGAGTTCGTCGATCCCCATGGTTGCGTTGCCCTCTCCCGGCGCCCGGCGGCGGATCCGGTTCCACTTCCCGCGAGTGATCTCCGACATCCGGAGGTTCTCCTCGACCGTCAACTCGGCGAACAGCCGACGGCCCTCGGGGACGACGCCGACGCCCGCCATCACGACGTCCTCGGCCGGCCAGTCGGTGACGTCGTCGCCGTCGAACCGGATCGTCCCCGAGCGCACTTCGGGGGGTTCCGCACCGACGATGCTCCGGACCGTCGTCGTCTTGCCCGCGCCGTTTCGCCCGAGAAGCGAGACGACCTCCCCCTCGGCGATCTCCATGGAGACTCCCCGGAGGATGTGACTCGCGCCGTAGTAGGAGTGGACGTCCTCGAGTTCGAGGAGGCTCATACCTCCTCACCCCCGAGATACGCTTCCCGAACCGCCGGGTCGTCCCTGATCTCCTCGGGAGCGCCCCTCGCGATGACCCGGCCCTCGTGGAGGGTGAAGATCCGGTCGGAGACGTCGAAGACCACGTCCATGTCGTGTTCGACGAGGAAGATCGTCATCCCCCACTCCTCGATCAGGTCGTCGATCAGGGAGACGGTCATCCGCGTCTCGCCGGGGGACATGCCCGCCGTCGGCTCGTCCATGAACATCAGGTCGGGATCGGTCGCCAGCCCGATCGCGACCTCGAGGCGGCGCTTGTCACCGTAGGGCAGCGACTCCGCGTCGTTTCCGGCCACGTCCTCGAGTTCGATCGTCTCGAGGATCTCGTCGGTGCGATCGCGGACCGCGTCGTACGAATCCCGGCGCCGAAGGAAGTTGACGCTGAACGAGTCGTGTTCGGTCGCAAAGGACGCGACCTCGACGTTCTCCCTGACCGTCAGCTCGGGGAATATCGATGCCGTCTGGAACGAGCGCCCGATGCCCAGTTGCGTAATCTCGTAGGGACTCAGGTCCACGACGTCGGTTCCGTCGTAACGGATCTCGCCGGCCGTCGGCTCCAGCAGCCCGGTGATCACGTTGATAAGCGTAGATTTCCCGGAGCCGTTCGGCCCGATGAGCGAGACGAGTTCGCCCCGTTCGACCCCGATGGTCACGCCGTCCAGTGCTCTGAGCCCGCCGAACTCCTTCGTGAGATCCCGAGTTTCCAGTAGTGCCATCACCGATCACCTCCCGATCGAAGCCGCGATCCGAGGTTCGTCAGCATTCCCCACAGTCCGTCGGGATACCGCCAGACGACCGCGGTGAACGCGACGGCGAGCATCAGGAGCCAGTAGCCCCCGATCCGGTCCCAGCCGTTGACGACGCCCTCGAAGTACAGAAAGACGATCACGCCAAGCACGGGACCGACGATCGTTCCCAGCCCGCCCAGGACGGTCATCATGACTACGTCACCGCTCGTCGTCCAGTGCAGGCGCTCGACGCCGGTGAAGAACGTCTCCATCGGGAGGAGCCCGCCCGCGATCCCCGCAATGAACCCCGAGAGGACGAACGCGGCGAACTTGTAGCGCCAGACGTCGAGCCCGACGAACGCCGCCCGGGTATCGTTCTCCCTGATCGCCTTGAAGATCAGTCCATAGGGTGACTTCCGGATTCGCGTGATGAAGACGACGACGCCGACGAAGAAGACGGCGAGGAACACGTACATGTAGTCGATCCAGAGCGTCCCGAAGAGGCCCGGGAGCGGCTCGCTCAGGTCTATCGTCCCCAGAAGCTCCCCGCGATCGACTCCCAGTCCGTTTATCCCCCCGGTCAGGTCCTCGAGGGGTTCCCTGGCGACGTAGTACAGCATCTGGGCGATCGCCAGCGTCACGATCGCGAAGTAGACGGTGTGGAGTCGCAGGAGGACGAACGGGGTGACCACAGCCAACAGGAGCGCGAACGCCACTCCGGCGACGAGCGCCAGGAGCGGGTCCCCGGAGACCTCGTTGGCGAACAGCGCGCTCGCGTACGCCGCGCCCCCGAAGAACATGGCGTGGCCGAACGAGAGCAGCCCGACCTGGCCCAGGAGCAGGTTGAACCCCAGGGCGAAGATCCCCCAGATGAGGATGACTCTGACGAGGCTGTCGTAGCCGAGGGCCGAACCCGGAACGAACGGCGCACTCGTAAAGAGCCAGGGAAACGTCGCGACGAACGCGATCGTCGCGAGGAGGACGAACCGTTCGGTGTGTTTGATCCGGTCCCAGGTGTCCCAGCTGACCATCGACGAATCCCCGTCGGAGACCTCTTCGGAGGTTTCCGTGCTCATTGGCCGATCTCCCCCGTCGGATAGATCCCGCTCGGCCGAATTGTCAGAACGACGATCGCGAGCGCGTAGATGCTCGCCGTCGCCATGCTCGGCCAGACCTGGGTCACCCCCGCGAAGACGAACCCCGCGAGCAACGCCCCGATCGTCGTCCCCTTGATGCTTCCGACGCCACCCATGATGACGATGACGAGCGCCGGAATGATGTTGCTAAAGCCCATTCCGGCGTTGACGCCGAACAGCGACCCCCCGAGGATCCCCGCCAGACCCGCGTACGCGGCGCCGACTGCGAAGATCAACAGGAACGGCCGGCCGATCCTGATCCCGAGCAGCTCGGTCATCTCCGTGTCCTCGGTTCCCGCCCTGACCGCCAGCCCGTAGTCGGTGTACTTGTAGAAGGCGACGAGTACCCCCAGGAAGAGAAAGGCCAGGACGAACACGTAGATCCGCCACCGCGAGACCGACCCGACGCCCGGAACGAGAATCGGCCCCGACGCCCAGTCGGGTCGCGCGTAGGTGAACCCGGTGCGTCCGAACAGGAGGTTGAACCCCTCCTGGAAGATCAGCAGGACCCCGAACGTCACCAGTAGCTGATCGAGTAGGTCGCGATCGTACAGCGGGTTCGCCAGCAGGCGTTCCATGGCGACGCCGAGGACGAAGACGACGACCGGCGTGGCGACGAGGGCGGCCAGAAACCCGAGTTCGAGACCCAGCGGCGACAACCCGTAGCTCCCGACGAGACCGCCGAACGTGATCTCGAACCCGATCAACAGCCCGACGTAGGCACCCATGAGGTACAGTGCCCCGTGTGCCATATTGACGAACTGGAGCGAGCCGAAGACGATCGACAACCCCAGTGCTACCAGGAGGTAGACCGACGCGACGCTCAGGGCGACGAACAGGAACTGGATCGACGACTCGAGGAGGCTCATCCGAGCCGCCACCTCGTGTGGCTCGATAACATGTCCTGTAGGGCTTTCCATTTGCTAATGAATCTTACGCATCCCGGGCAGATCACGAACCCGGCATCGGGGACCGGATCGGCGCGTCGCACCGCTGTACGGTCGCTTCTCCTCCTGACGGACGACCCTGAAGCGGACGGGTACGTACGTGGCGCTCGAGATCGGTCGCTACCGGGCCGCGTGATCCCGGCCGACCCATCTTCTCTCGGGCGCTTGCGCGTGGCGTTCCGGGAGATGGTTACTCGTCGCCGTACTCGTTGTCACCCATGCTACATTCGCTCGCCGGGTACGACTCGCAGTCGTAGACCAGGGGCTCGGTCGTCTGGATGACCTCGGTTCTGATCCCGAGTTCCTCGGCCGTCGAGTCGTCCACCCCCTGGACGAGGTGCCACGGGCGTTCGACCTGGTGGTCGCACTCGCGGAACTGCGAGGGACCCCACGCCTGCTCCCAGGAGAACTCCTCTAAGGTTCGGACGACGGTCGGCGGGTGGAAGGTGCCGGCCTCCTCGACGGCGGCGGCGTAGACCAGCATCGACTCGTAGGTGTGCAGGGAGCTCTGATTCGGCATCTCGTCGTACTCCTCCTGGTAGGCCTCGACGAACGTCGCCGAAGCCTCGTTGTCGTAGTTGGGGTTCCAGGGCTCCATCCCGTAGACGCCCTCGGCGTCCGACCCCATCGGATCGAGCGTGAACGCGCTGACGTGGGGGATGAACACGTCCACGTCCTCGGTGACCCCCGCGTCGACCATCTGGGAGAGCCCGCTCGCCGCGAACTCGCCGAAGCTGGCGAAGTGGACGACGTCGGCGTCCGAGTCCTGGAGGTCCTGGATCTGCGTCTGGTGGTCGCTTTCGCCCTCCGCGATGGCCGACTCGCCGACGTCCTCCCAGGGCCCGTCCTCGGTGAGATGGGTTCGCACCGCGTCGCGGTTGGACTGGCCGTAGGAGTAGTCCATGAAGATATGGAACAGCTGTCGGTCCTCCCCGAGTTCCTCCGGGAGGAGGTTTCCGGCGGCCATCCCGATGATCTCGGCGTGGAACGTCGGATGGAAGTAGTACCGCGAGCAGTTCTCGCCGCTGATCCCCGCGGACGTCGAGTTTCCGCCCATGAACGGAACTTTCTCGCGCTGGGCGACGTCCTGCATCGCCATCGTGACCGTACTCGACATCCCGCCCGTCCAGAACTGGATCCCGTCCTGCTGGATCATCCCGTTTATGTTCTGGTTCGCGGTGTCCGGGTCACCCGCAGTATCCGCCTTCGTGGGTTCGATCTGGTACTCGAGAACCCCCTCGCCGCTCAGCGCGTCCCAGCTATCGACCAGCCCGCCGCCCTCGTTCAGGTGCTGGACCGCGAGGTCGAATCCCAGCTCCTGGTCCTGACCGTCGGGGCCCAACGCGCCCGAGAGCGGCCCGTTGAACCCGATGGCCACCGTGTCTCCCTCCGGCGGGAAGTTGCCGATCGCCTCGTAGTCCCCTCCGTTGCCGCCGCTTTCGTTTCCGTTCCCGTTACCGTTACCGCTGTCGTTGCCGTTCCCATTTCCGTTTCCGTTCCCGTTGCCGTTTCCACTCGCATTCCCGTTACCGTTGCCGTTCCCGCCATTCCCATTACCGTTACCGTTGCCGCCGTTACCGTTTCCACCGTTTCCGTTACCGTTCCCGTTTCCATTACCGTTGTCGTCGCCGAGACAGCCCGCAAACCCGGCGGCCAACCCGCCGGTGGCGATCGCTTTCAAATAACTACGCCTGAATCCGTCCGGTAGCTCTGATCTATCAGTCATGGTTGATTGGGCAACTCGTGAATACGTGGGACGATACACAAGTTAAAACATTTGGCTATACATCTGACTTATCATTTCAATAATGTCCGGTCGTCGCAGTCATCGGACGGCACGGGCGCGGGCGATGACTCGCCCTCGAGAGCCGGACGCGGTTCAGGACTCTCCCTGCACGAGTTCGTGGAGGCGTTCGGCGATCGTTCGGGCGAACGCCTCGTCGTTGATTGCGTGGTCCGTCTCGATCACCTCGACGTGGTCGTCTACGTTCTCGCGCAGGGCATCGAACAGCGCCGCGTCGGCCTTGGGGTCGTGGAATTCCTCTCCCTCGACGTCGAGCATGGAGACGCCGCCGAGCGGCAGTGCCAGCACCGTCGGTCCCCGGGCCGCGTCGAGCTTCTCGGCGATGATCCGGCCGAGTTCGGCGTTCTCCTCGGCCGTCGTCCGCATCAGCGTCACCTGCGGGTTGTGGACGTGAAAGCGTCGCCCCTCGAACTCCTCCGGGACGGAATCGCGCGGGCCGAAGTTGACCATGTCGAGGGCGCCCACCGAGACCACCTGCGGGATGCCCGCCTCGGCGGCCGCATCGAGGCGATCCGGCCCCGCGGCGAGGACGCCCCCGACGTGCTGGTCGGCCCACTCCGTCGTCGTCACGTCGAGGACGGCATCGATCACCCCCTCCTCGATCAGGTCCTCCATCGCCCGTCCCCCGGTCCCCGTCGCGTGAAACACGATCGTCTCGTACCCCCGATCCTCGAGCCACGCGCGTGCCGTCTGGACGCAGGGGGTCGTGACGCCGAACATCGTGATCCCGATAGTGGGTTTGTCGGGGACCTCCACGTCCGGCTCGTTCGTGACCATCCCGGCCACGGCGAGGGCGGCGTTCGAGATCACCGTCCGGGAGAGCTGGTTGAGCCCCTCGATATCGGCAACCGAGTACGTCATCGTGACGTCGCGGGTCCCGACGTACGGTTCGATATCGCCGGAGGCGACGGTCGAGACCATCAGCTTCGGGACGCCGACGGGCAGGGCGCGCATCGCGGTCGTCGCGACCGAGGTGTTTCCGGAGCCGCCCAGACCGAAGATTCCGTCGAGGACGCCCTCCTCGTGGAGGCGCGTCGCAACGCTCGCGGCGCCCTCGCCCATCGCTTCCATTGCGTCGCCCCGATCGCCCGCCTCCCGGAGCGCCTCCAGCGTCGTTCCCCCTGCCTCGGCCACCGCCGTCGCCGACGTGTCGGGGTCGATCTCCGGCTCGCCTAGGACGCCGACATCGACGAGGTGGACGGCGACGCCCTGGGATTCGAGGACGTCCCGGGCGAACCCGATCTCCTCGCCTTTCGTGTCGAGGGTCCCGATTATGACGACGGTCGGCTCCTCGTTGGAAGGGGCCATCAGAACTCGATCTCCTTGAACTCCCGTGCCTGCTCGCGGATCGCCTCCTCCGTGGGGAGGCGTTCGATGCTCGAGGCGCCGAAGAAGCCGACGACGCCCTCCGTGTGCTCAAGGACGTAGGCGGCGTCGTCGGGCCAGGCGATCGGGCCGCCGTGACAGATCACCATGACGTCCTCGTTTGCCTCCGTGGCCGCGTCGTGGTGGGCCTGGACGCGTTCCGTGGCCGTCTCCAGATCGAGGGCGGTCTCGGCGCCGATGTCCCCCGAAGTCGTCAGCCCCATGTGGGAGACGACGACGTCGGCGCCGGCCTCGGCCATCGCGCGGGCCTGTGCCTCGTCGAAGACGTAGGGGCAGGTCAACATCCCTTGGTCGCTGGCCTCCCGGATCATCTCGATCTCGCGGTCGTAGCCCATCCCGGTCTCCTCTAAGTTCTGCCGGAAACTGCTGTCCTCGTCGATCAGCCCCACCGTCGGGAAGTTCTGGACGCCCGAGAAGCCCCGCCGGCGGAGGTCCTCGATGAAGACGTCCATCTCCCGGAACGGGTCGGTCCCGTTGACGCCCGCGAGCACCGGCGTGTCCTCGACGACGGGGATCACCTCGTTTCCCATCTCGACGACGATCTCGTTCGCGTCGCCGTAGGGAAGGAGTCCCGCGAGCGACCCGCGGCCGTTCATCCGATAGCGCCCGGAGTTGTAGATGATGAGCAGATCGACGCCGCCCTGCTCGGCGAACTTCGCGGAGATCCCGGTTCCCGCACCGGCGCCGACGATCGGCTCGCCGCTCTCGACGACGGACTCCAGTCGATCGAGGGATTCGTCCCGTGTGAACTTCATGGACGACTCGGACATCGTCGCTCCAGCTAATCAATATTGGGGTGGCCGGCTACTGCTCCTCGGGCGGAACCACGGTACACTCCGCGAGGTGACGGAGTTCGGCCTCGGGGCCCGGCGGCCCGTACATCGCCAGGAAGCGGAGCGGCTCCCAGGAGGTGTTCATCGTGCTGTGTTCGACGCCCGCGGGGATGTACAGCATCTCCCCCGCGGTGATCTCCCGCTCCTCGTCGGCGATCGTCTGGACGCCCCCGCCGCTGAGGACGTAGAGGACCTCCTCGCTGTCGGGATGGGTGTGGCGCTCGTGGCCCTTGCCTGGCTCGAGGACGACGACCCCCGCACTGAACGTCTCCGCGCCCGTCGTCTCCGGCGTGCTCAGCCACTTGATCGTCCCCCAGTCGAGCTCGAGCGTCTCGATCGCCTCCGGCCGTACGAACCGTTGCTGGTCGCCCATGACGTCCGAGGTGTCAGCGGTATCGTTCATAAATGTTTGGGAGGTGTTCCCATCGTCCTCCGGCGGGGACGACCGCAGGACGACCGACCAGCGATGGGGCCGTGGCAGAGGGGCGGACGGACTCCTCAACGATCCGGGCGTTCTCCATCGATGAATACCTTGATGATCGATCGACACGTTGGTCCCCGTATGAACGACGGCGCACGCCACCCGGTCAAGGCCCTCGAAACCACCATGGAGATCGTCGAGACGCTCACCGAACTCCGCTCGGCACCCCTCCGTGAGATCGCCGCCGGGTTGGAGATGAACAAGAGCACGGTCCACAACCACCTCAGTACCCTCCGCGAACACGAGTACGTGGTCAAGGAAGGGGAGTCCTACAGGTTGAGCCTCAGATTTCTCACCGTCGGCGGGATCCTCCGAAACGAGATCGACCTCTACGAGGCCGCAAAGCCGAAGGTCGACGACCTGGCCGACGAGACGGGCGAACTCGTCACGCTCGCGACCCACGAGCGGGGGCTGGGCGTCGTCCTCTATCGCGCCAAGGGCGGCAACTCGGTGGAACTCAACACCCACATCGGGACGCAGTTGCCCCTCCACAACTCCGCGCTCGGGAAGGCGATCCTCGGCCACCTCCCCGACGAACGGATCGAGGCGATCATCGACCACCGCGGGCTCCCGCCCGGAACCCCGAATACGATCACCGACGAGGGGCGGATGCACGAGGAACTCGAGCGGATCGCCGAACAGGGGTGGGCCTACGACGACGAGGAACGGTGGCGGGGACTCCGGTGTGTGGCCGCCCCGATCCGGACCGAGGACGGCGCCGTCGAGGGCGCGGTGAGCCTCTCGACCCCCAAAAGTCGGCTGGCGAACGACGACGCCAGAGCGGAGTACGTAGACGCCGTCAAGAACACCGCGAACCTCGTCGAGTTGAGCATCACCTACTCGTAGGTCCTCCTCGAATCACGGGCCCGGTTCGGCCCACGCCGGACACGAGGCGAGAGGCGACCTACCGGATGACGACCCGGTCGAGCATCTCGATCGGGTGTGGCGGAATTTCTCCAGAGCCGTCGCCGATCTGGCTCCGACACGAGCCCCCGGGGGCGACGACCTGCTCGCCGTCGCTCGCCCGAATCTTCTCGAACAGCAGTTCGCCGATCGCTTTCGAGAGGTCGTAGTGTTCGGCCTCGTAGCCGAAGGAACCGGCCATTCCACAGCAGCCCGAATCCAGCGGATCGACTGCGTAGCCCGCTCGGCGGAGCACGCCGACCGCGTGGTGGTCCTTCCCCGCGGCGTGTTGGTGGCAGTGGCCGTGATAGGTAAGGGAGGTCGTCTGGTCGGTCGTCTCGAGGCCCTCGACCAGCCGGTGGACGTCGAGGTACTCACAGACGCCGTACGAGTGGGCGGCGACGATATCGACGGCCGAATCGTCGACGAGATCCGCGTACTCGTCCTGGAAGAGGACCGCGTCGCTCGGCTCGACCGAGACGACCTCCCACCCCTCATCGATGTACTCGGTGAACACGTCCACGTTGGTATGTGCGCGCTCTTTAGCGATGTCGAGCAGGCCCACGGAGTAGGCGGCGCGCCCGCTCGCGACGACCTCCGACGGCACGCGGACGTGGACGCCCGCCGCCTCGAGGACCCGAATCGCCGCCTTTCCCGGCTTCGGATAGTTGTAGTTCGTGTAGGTGTCGGGAAAGAGGAGCACCTTGCGGTCGGCCTCCTCGGCGGAAATTGTTGGCTCCCTCCGGTCGGCCCACTCCCGAAGCGATTCGTCGGCAAAGCGCGGGAGCGACCGGTCGGCCGCGATGTCGAACACCGACTCGAGCACCCGCCGCGACCCCGGTATCGCCGTCGCCCGGTTCGACAGCGGGGCCGTCAGCGATCCGAGCCACGAGAGCCGGTCGATCCGGCCGAAGAGCTTCGTGCGCAGGCTCGAACCCTCCCGCTCGTGGTACTGGTGTTTGACCTCCGTCTTCAGCTTCGCCATGTCCACGCCGGTCGGACAGTCCGACTTGCAGCCCTTGCAGCCGACACAGAGGTCGAGGACCTCCGTCTGGAACCGTTCGGTGTAGAGCTCGTCCTCGGAGAGGTCGCCGCTGATCGCCGCGCGGAGCATGTTCGCACGCCCCCGGGTCGTCGTCATCTCGTCGCCGGTCGCCCGGTAGGTCGGACACATCACGTCCGTCTCGGTCTGGCGACAGGTCCCACAGCCGTTACAGAGTTCGACGAGGTGGGCAAACCCCCCTTCGTCCGAGAAGTCGAGTTCCGTCTGGGACTCCAGCGAGGAATACCCCTCCCCGTACCGGAGGTGCTCGCGCATGTCCGTCGGCTCGGCGTCCCGGTAGACGACCTTCCCCGGGTTCATCCGCCAGTCGGGGTCGAACGCGGTCTTGAGCTCCCGGAACGCCTCCCAGAGCGTCTCGCCGTACATCTTCGGGTTGAACTCCGTCCGGGCCAGCCCGTCGCCGTGTTCGCCCGAGAACGCGCCGTGGTGTTCGACGACGAGGTCGGTCACGTCGTCGGCGATCGATCGCATCGTCTGGATTCCCTCGCCCTCCTTCAGCGAGAGGATCGGACGGATGTGGAGCGTGCCTGATCCTGCGTGAGCGAAGTAGGCCGCCGAGGTGTCGTGGGCCGCGAGGATCTCCTCGAATCGCCGGGTGTAGTCGGCGAGCTCTTCGGGAGGGACCGTCGCGTCCTCGATGAACGGATACGGCTTGGGGTCGCCCTCGAGGCTCATCAACAGGGGAATCGCCGCCTTCCGGAGCTTCCAGAGATCTGCCTGTGCGTCGTCGGTGTACGCCTCGATGGCGTCGAACGCCGTGCCGGATTCGAGAAAGCGCTCGTTCGTCCGCGAAATCGCCGCCTCGAAGTCGGCGACCAGTTCGGAGTCGAACTCGACCATCAGGGCGGCGGCGGTCCCCTCGGGTATCGGCTCCTCGTAGGTCGCGTACTGCTCGGAGTCGCGGGCGAGGCGAAACACCTCGTCGTCCATCAACTCGACCGCGCTCACGTCGTACTCGAGGGCCACGGGAACCGCCTCGAGGGCGTCGATCAGGTCCTCGAAGCAGTAGAGCGCGAGCGCGGTCTCGGCGGGCTTGGTGACCAGGGAGAGTTCGGCCTCGACGACGATGCCGAGCGTCGATTCGGCGCCGACGAACAGTTTCGAGAGGTTGATCGCCCGCTCGCCGTCCTCGTTCCGATAGATGACCTTCTGGAGGTTGTACCCCGAGACGTTCCGTTTGAGGTCGGGATACCGGCTCTCGATCTCCGTTTCGTTGTCCTCGACGAGGCGTCGAACCGTCCGGTAGAGTTCCGCCTCGCGTGAATCGCCCTCGACGATCCGATCCCACTCCGGGCTATCGAGGACGACCTCGCGAGTTTCGATCCGACTGCCGTCGGCGAGGACCACATCCAACCGTTCGGTGTACTCGTCGGTGATCCCGTATCGTACCGAGTGGGCGCCCGTCGAGTTGTTGCCGATCCCGCCGCCGACGGTCGCCCGGTTCGAGGAGGCGGGATCGGGAGCGAACTTCAACCCGTGTGGAGCCAGCCGGGCATCCAGATCGTCCTGGACGACCCCCGGCTGGACGACGGCGCGACGGTCCTCCGGCCGGATCTCGACGACGCCGTCCATGTGCGTCGAGAGGTCGAGGACGACACAGCCCGGGCCGACCGCCTGGCCGCCGAGCGAGGAGCCGGCGCCGCGGGCGATGATCGGGACGTCGTGGTCGGCGGCGATCCGGACGGCCGACTGGACGTCGGCGACGTCCCTCGGCTCGACCGCGCCCGCCGGGCGTGCCCGGTAGATGCTTCCGTCGGTGGCGTACAGGACCCGGGCGTACTCGTCGAACCGAACGGCGCCATCGACCGCGGCCCGCAGGTCCGCCGCGAGTGCAGCGTACTCCGCGGCGTCGTCTCCCAGCGGTCCCTCCTGCCGTGTCTCCCGCGAGTTCGCCGGTGTCTCGTAGGCCATTTGTCCTTCCTTCATCTCAAACCGGGATATAGTTTGTGAGTCAATGCCTGACGGTAGCCGTCGGCGCGACTCCCGCCTCCCCCGAACCGGCCGGCTGCTGCTGACGCCCGCGCTCAGACGTCGAGGTCCAGCGCCCGCTCGACGACCTCCGGTCCGTACCGCTCCTTGAGTTCGTCGTGCTGGTCGGGCCGGTGTTCGTGGACGTCCCGGAACAGTGCGATGGGCGTCCCCGCGGCCTGGTAGGTCGCCTCGTCCCACATCCGGTCGGTGCTGATCTCGACTTCGATCCCGTCGACGACCAACGTGGCCGACTGGGTCATGGCGATGGCGCCCCTGCCGGCCTCCTTTGCGGCCTCGAACTCCGCCATCGAATCGACGATGTCGTCCATGCTCGGGACGTACGAGACCATCTCGACCAGCCGTTCCCGTAACTGCTCCTCGTCGAGTTCGTGGATTTCACCACCTTCCTCGAGACGGTACATCCCCTCGTCGAGCTCCTCGAGGCCCAGTTCGGTGCCGTCGTAGGCCTGCCCTCCCTCGACGTCGTCCAGTTCGACCTCGGACCCGCCGACGTCGAGGAGCCAGCGTTCGGTTTCTGGCGGCAACGGCCCCTCGTTGGCCTCGACGACCTGGCCCGGCGTGAGCGACCAGATCCCGATCATGCCTTTCGCCCGGTTTTCCTCCATCCGGGCGTGGTAGCCCTCTACGTTGCGGATGTCGTCGTATGGACCATCGACGGCGATCAGTCCCGCGGCGCTCGCCCCCCGCGAGGTGTTGTGGCGGAGTTCGGGCCACGCCGGCAGCTCGCCGGTCGGCGTCATCGCGCGCATGTCCTTGGTGTAGTCGACCTCGCCGTCGACGAGCATGAAGAGCCGCTCTAAGTTGTTCGAGGGGTTGCCCATCTCCTCGCGGAGGTCTCCGAGGGCCAACTCGGCGGCCCCGCTCTCGACGATGACCGACATCGAGAGGCTGCCCTCCTCGAGCCCGTGTTCGGATTCGATGATCGTGAAGAACTCGTCGGCTTTCTTCCAGTCGTCTATATCGCCGACCTCGGGGATGACGAACCCGTCGACGTGTTCGACGGCCCCCGCCTCCGGGTCCGCGATCCGGAGCATCTGCTGGAACCCCTCGTACCGGGTCGAGGGATCGTCCCTGTGCCAGACGATGCGCGGGTGGATCTCGCCGGGGAACTCCTCTCCGTGTTCGGAGACGACCTCGACGATGTTCTCGACTCCCTCCTCGCGCATCGAGGGCGCCGTCGCGTCCTCGTTGTCCGGAATCCAGGCGTCGGGTGCCTGCATTCCTCGAAGCTGTGACGCGCTCCGTAACATCTTCGCCGAATCGTCTCCCTCGACGGCCGTCGGCGAGGTGAAAAACGTTCGGACGAACTCCCGTTGGTACTGACGTCTACTGCTCATCCTGTGTCGGATACACAACTCGATCGAGCCATTATAACTCTTTTCGTGCCCTCGACGTTCCGTTCCGGCGTGTCTCGCGGCGTTCCAATGGGCTTTCATTTCCCGTTAGAAAACACATGGCCGGCCCGAGCACGGGAACCGGAGCAGGGATCGGCTTCGAAACTCCCGAAACCCTCCCCACTCGGCGGGCAAAACGGAGAGTGAGGGTCCCAGTAGCGATCCGCGGGCGGCCCCATGTTCTCTAATAGAGAATTGACTCGATCGTTCCCGGAGACGGTCCCACCGCAAACCCGTTCCGCTCAGGAGCGCGTGTCCGGGGCCGCATCGACCACTCCTTTTCAACGATCCTGGATTTACTGACCTATGTTTGTAATCCCTACTGGCTGTGTCCCAGTCGGTCCCGAGTGGTCTCGAGAGACGAGAGGAGCGTAAACGGAACGTGTCCGGTAGAGCGGCTATCGGTGGCTTCCAGAATTCTCTATCAGTGAATCCTTCGATCCGATCGTTTTGAGACGGTTGCCACGCGCGCTGGTGAGACAGTCTCCGGATCCGGTATACCGATCTACCGTTCCTATAGAATTTGAATGTTGATCGAATAAAATATGAATCTGAATCGATTGGTCGTCTATCGGACCGTCAACGGATCTCAGAACCCGATTATAAGGTCGATATATTGGCTATTGGGGAACTACAGGAGTGTTTTGAGCTGGTAGAACGGTTCCCTGTTATCAACAAAGAAATCCAATAGGTTTATTTATTAGTCAGGATATTTTTATAACTAGGATGCGGCCATGCCATCCAAAACGAGGGTTATGTCTGATTCTACTATCCCCATCGAATGCACTTCGGCTGGATCGGACGGTCGACGTACGGTAGTAGGTGCATTCCGACCCGGGACGGAGTGTGCTCGACGCTCGCCCGTCCGTGACGCTCCCGATACCTCGGGTTCTACTCGCCGGTCTCGAGGTCCAGCGACGCACAGAGCACGTCGTCACTTTCCTCGCGGAGTCGGCGCTGACGAGTCGCGCCGCTCTCGCGGTCGTGGACCTCTCGAATGCCGGAGATTCCAAGCCGATCGCACTCCCGCTCGACGACCTCGCCCAGCGAGACGGTCCCTGACAGGTCGCGGTCGATGAAGGTCGCGTCGTGGCCGTGGCGGATCGCGCGCCACTTGTTCTCGTCGAGGAGTTCGCGGCGATGGTCCCTCGAGGGGACGCCGTCGTCGTAGTCGTCGGCTAACGCCTCGACGAGCGCGTGGGTGTACTCGACGAACGCGAGGACGACGTCGGGGTCGGCCTGGCCGTCGGGCGCCCGGATCTCGACGGTGCCGTGGCCGGTGTGGGGTCGGACGTCGTACCAGAGTTCCCCCCGGTCCTCGATCGCGTCGCTCTCGACCATCAGGCGCTCGAAGGCGTCGAACGCCTCGAAGTCCTCGAAGTGGGTCGGCATCCCCGTATTGGGCAGCGCCTCGAAGATCTTCGCGCGGGCGGACTCGAGCCCGGTGTCGAACCCACACCAATAGGGCGAGTTCACCGACAGCGCGAGCATGATCGGCATGTACCACCGCAACTCGTTTGCGATCCAGACCGCCTTGTCGGCGTCGTCGACTCCGACGTGGACGTGGATCCCAGCGGTCGTGTTTCTGTGCTGGGGGTACTGGATCCGATCGAGCTGGGAGCGATAGCGTGGTTTCTCGGCGTGCTCGAGCTCGCGCCAGTTCGCCAGCGGATGCAGTCCCGCTGCGGCGATCCCGAACCCCTGGGAGCCGGCGTGATCGACCAGGGCCTCCCGGATCGAGAGCAGGGCCTCGCGGGCGTCCTCGGGACGCTCGATGACTGGCGTCTGGGTCTCGATCACGAACTTGAACAGCTCGTGGTCGAGACGGTCCTCGAGAATCTCGGGGGGTTCGCTCTCGTAGACGAGTTCGTCGGTTCCGCTCGTGGGCCGGCCCCGCTCGTCGACGACGAAACACTCCTCCTCGATCCCGAGCGTGCCCATCCGCGTGAACGCCTCCGGCGACCCCCGTTCCATCGTCCGGAATCTCCCGCCGACGGTAAATAACGGTTTGGAGTCCGCGTCAGCGCGGGCTGGCGACCACGCCCAGATGGTCGTCGTGGTAGTCGTCGAGGCGACTCCGTTCGAGGACCTCGTACTCCTCTTCGAGTTCCTCGAGGACCTCCTTGAAGACGGCTTCGGGACCGCGGGTGACGTCCTCGCTTCTGGCCTTCACCGAAAGCAGGAGCCGGCCATCGTCGGCGAGGAATCGGCGGTTCAACCGGGCGACCCGGGCCTGGCCGCGGGTGGCGACGTCCTGGACGACGGCGTCGAGTCCAGCCTCGACGACGTGGGCGTACGTCTCGGGCTTGCGGGCGTCCTTGAGAAGCGGGAACAGCCGCGGCCGGGAATCGGCGACCGAGAGGAGGTCGCGTGCGGGCCGGGCCGCGAACTCGACGGCGTAGGTCGGCCCCGCGAAGTCGGCGACGTGACTCACTGTAGTGCCGCTTGCAGCACCCAGGTACAACACTCGATCGCCGCCCGAGAGCCCGACGTCCATCCCGAGTTCGATCATCGCGCCGAGCTTCGACCGATCGGGGTCCCAGGCGCGCCACTCGCCGTCGGTGGGTTCGCCGTAGACGGCCTCACCGCGGGTCGCGAGCCGTTTGCGCCCGTCGATCTCCCGGCGTTCGACGCCCTCGGGGAGGGTCTCACTCATGGCCGTCCCCCTCGGGTCCGTCCCCGGCGCGCGCCTGGATCGTCTCGATGCGCTCGGCGAGGTCGGCCTCGAGTTCCGGCCGTCGGTCGCCCGAGTAGTGATCGATCCGCGCGGCGATCGAGAGCTTGCCGGCGAGGGCCCGCGCCGCGGAACCGCGATCCTCGGGACGCGTCCCCCGGACGGCGTCGTGGGTGTAGATGACGCCGTGTTTCGGCGAGGTGGCCTGTCCCCGGAGGTGGGCGAACAGCGCGTCCTCGGCGCCGAGCACCTGGACCGTGCCACTGGGTTTCTTCGCCAGCGATTCGAGTCCGCCCGCCAGCGAACAGAGCCGCGCGGCGAGGACGGGTCCCGCGAGCGCCGCGAGATTGGGGGTAACGGAGGCCGCCAGCCGCTCGACGTCGTCCTCGAGACGGTCGGCCTCGTCGGCCAGATCGACGACCCGATCGGCGAGCGACCGGACCGCAGGATCGGCGGGACCGGACTCGCCCGCGACGACCGTGCGGGCGTACTCGACGCCGGTCCCGCCCTCGTCGACCGAACTGCCCCACTCCGCGAGGCGTTCGGCGAGTTCGTTCGAGAGCCGGCGGCAGTCGTCCATCGCCCGAACCATGTGGATCAGCCGGCGGTCGTCGGCGACCTCGCGCTCGGCGACGGCGGCTCGGGTCGCCGCGAGCGTCGCCCCGTGGAGCGCGTCGTAGTACTCTTCCGTATCGGCCGCGAACCCCGTCTCGACGGCTGCGGCCGGCCAGTCGCGGGGCTCGTCGGCACGCCCGTCGGTGATGGCCGCGCGGGCGCCCTCGAGATCCCCGGGCTCGACGTCCCGGAACCAGCCCTCGGACTCCTTCATGGACCTCCTTGCCGGCCGAGGCGGATTAACCCCCGCGGTCTACACGCCGAAGGTCGCCCGGAGCATGTCCCGGGTGCCGGGGCCGAGGCCGACGGCGACGACGGTCACCATCAGGAGGTAGGCGAGACGCGGACTCTCCTCGAAGAACCGGGCGTCGAACACCCGGACGATGAGGACGGCCGCGGCGATCTTGACGAGCAGGAACGGCCAGGCCTGGCCGGTGACGGCGACGACGTCGGCGGGGAGCAGCCGGCCGGTGTAGTCGACGATCGCCGCGTTGATCGGGTGTTTCGGGACGAGGTTCGCGGGCAGGCCGAGCGCGGTCGCCCAGTCGAGGCCGACGACGTTCGCGACGCCGTCGACCGCGTGGGCCCAGATGACGACGATCCCCATGTAGCGGGTCCCGTAGTTGGTCTCGGGCGCGTAGGTCTCTATGGCCCACCACGTGATCGCGGTGACGGCGCTCGCCCCGACGAGGACGACCAGCGGGATCAGCGGGTGGAACGTCGAGTAGGGTTCGGTCGCCGCGACGTAGCTCAGGTAGGCAATCGTCCCGACCAGGAGCGTCGTCCCGATCCCCGCAAGCGGGTACTCGTAGCCCTCGACGTACCCCTTCCGGTCGGCGATGACTGCGATCGCCGCCGCCGCGAGCGCGACGAAAAAGACCGTGAAGTAGATCAGCGGGCTGATCAAGAATCCGGAGTAGGGCATCGGGATCGCCAGCTCCCCCGTTCGGGCGAAGGCGGTCGCGTTCGCGTCCTCGACGACCCGGAGTGCCCCCCCGAACAGCATGAACGGGAAGAGGGCGAAAAAGCCCGCCCGGTAGCGATCGACGTCGTAGCGCCTGATCAGAAAGAGGATACCGACGAGCAGGAGCAACAGCGTCGGTACGTAACCCGCGTACGAGACGACGGTGTACCCCGGGGAGGCCGTCGGCCCGGTCGTCTCGGGGCCACACTCAACTGCCGCGCCGCCGTTCCAGGCGACACACGACCAGCTGTGGGCGTCGGCGACGACCGGACCCCAGTAGTACTGCCAGACGAAATCGACGTAGACCCGCTGGGGGAAGGCGACGATCCCGACGACCAGGGCCGTCGCCGCCGCGATGACGACCGCGACCCAGAGACGCACCGGGCCGACGCGATCGACGAACTCGTTCATGCCCGATACCCCGTCGTACGACCGTTTTATGGTTCCGATCCTGTGGCGCTGGCGGCGGATCGCGAGTCGGTCCTACCGCACCTCGTCGGTCGCGCGAGCCGCCGCGAGCGCCTCTCCGTGGATCCCCTCGGCGCCATTGGTCGCGACGAGCCCCCTGCTGTCGTGGCGCCAGGGCTCGCCCGCGAGATCCGTGACCCGTCCCCCCGCTTCCCGGATCATGTGGACGCCGGCGACGGTGTCCCAGGGGTGGGCGTAGACGTTCGAGATCGTTCCCTCCAGCGCCCCCGAGGCGACCATCGCGAGCGTCGCCTGCCCGCAGCCAAAGCGGCGCATGTCGTCGAAGCGCTCGACGATCTCCCGGCAGGCAACGGCGTACTCCTCGCGACGATCCCGTTCCCACCAGAACGTCGGCGACAGCGTGGCGAGTTCGGGATCGTCGACGGCCGAGACGGACATCGCCTCGCCGTTTCGGGTGGCACCCTCCGGACCCGACAGATATCGGTCTTCGAGCGCGGGAAAGACCGAGGCGCCCGCGATCGGTTCGCCGTCGCGGACGACGCCGATCGCGGTCCCGAAGACGGGGATCCCCCGGACGTAGTTGTTCGTGCCGTCGATGGGATCGACGATCCAGGCGGGGCCCGACTCGGGGACCTCCTTCGGGGTGCCCTCCTCCTCGCCGACGACCGTCTCCCCCGGATACTCGGCCTCGATCGCCTCGACGACGGCGGTCTGGGCGTCCCGGTCTGCCTGGGTGACCGCGTCGGTCTTCCCGTCCTTGTAGTCGATCGCGAGTTCGGCCCGGTAGGACTCGAGGGCGATCTCGCTCCCGATCTCGGCCGCCCGGCGGGCGACCTCGATCCGTGGTTCGCGCGTGTCGCTCATGTCGGCGACAAATGGGACCAACCGTCAAAGCCCTGTGGTTGTCTCGGCAGGCCTGGGCTGTCGATCCGGTCGGTAGCCGTCGCTTTCCGGGTTCGATCAGTAGTTTGCGAGGGCAAGAGGTGCGCTCTCTTGCCGCATCGCGGCGCGTCGGCGCGCCTCGTGCGATGCGAGGGGAGGGAATCGAACCCACGAACTCCTACGAGAGCGGATCTTGAGTCCGCCGCCGTTGGCCGCTTGGCTACCCTCGCACGCGGCCGTCCGTTGGGTCGAATCACGGTTAAGTGCCCCGGTTTCCACTCTCTCGCGCTTCGATCTCTACTCGAGACCCGCCGCGTACTCGTAGTCGGCCTCCCGGGCGGCCGGATGGTCGCCGTCGAGTTCGATCCGCCAGCCCTCGAGGGTCGCCGGCTCGGCCAGCGCCTCCGAGAGCGTGGCCCGGACGTCGGTTACGTCCACACCGTAGTAGTCGTCGGGTACGCCCTGGAGGTACTGGAGGGCGGTCTCGAACAGCGAGCGCATCCCGGTATCGTCGCCGAAGTCGAAGTGCTTGTAGGCGCCCGCGGCGACCTGGACCATCCCGTGGAGGAAGGCGCTTTCCGTGGTGCCCCGGCCGTAGTTGTACCACTCGGCCTCGAAGCAGTCGTGGGACTCGTGGAACGCGCCGTCGTTGTAGAGGGCGACGCCGCGGACGACCGAAAGCCGGAGCGTGCCGTGTTCCCACCCGTTTGACGGGCCCCTGCCGGCGTCCCAGCCGGCGGGATTACCCGATGTCGGCGGCCCGACGGACTCCTCGCGGGTGTGGTCGTTCACGGACGGACCTTCGGACTCCACCTACGTAACCGGCACGCCGGGAACCGAGGGTGACGGGAAGTCGCCGAATCGAACCGCCTTTCAACCGGCTCGACCTACGTCCGGCGATGAAAGTCGCCAAACTCGGGTCGGGCCACCCCGAGATCGCGGTCGTCGCCGGGGTTCACGGCGACGAGCCCTGTGGCGTCCGGGCGATCGAACGCCTGCTCGACGACGACCCCGCCGTCAGCCGGCCGGTGAAGCTGATCGTCGCCAACGAGGAGGCCCTCGAACGACGGGTCCGCTTTCTTGACGAGGACCTGAACCGGGCCTTTCCCGGCGACCCCGACGCCGACACCCACGAGGGTCGCCTCGCCGCGGAACTCGCGGCCGAACTCGAGAACTGTCTGACGTTCTCGATGCACTCGACCCAGAGCCACGCCGAGCCGTTCGCCATCGTCAACGGGCTGGGCGACCGTGCGAGGGAGATCTGCCCCCGGCTTCCGATCACCGCGATCGTGGATTCGGGTCCGTTCGCCGCGGGTCGGCTCTTTACCGCCGTCGAGACGATCGAGGTCGAGTGTGGTCTCCAGGGAAGCGAGACCGCGGCGGAGAACGCGGACCGACTGACCCGGGCGTTCCTGACCGCCGTCGGCGCCCTGCCGGGGGACACCGTCCGGCGGGACGTTCCGGTCTTCCGGCTCGTCGATCGGCTCTCGAAGGGCCACGCGGAGAACTACGAGGTCTTCGTCGAGAACTTCACCCGGGTCGACGCCGGCGAGGCGTTCGCGGCCGCCGACGGCGAGGCCCGAACCGCCGAGGAGCCGTTCTACCCGGTGCTGGTCTCTCCGTACGGCTACAGCGACGTCTTCGGCTACGCCGCCCGGAGAGTCGAGGTCGATCTCGCGGAGGGGACGGCGGAGTCGGCGACGGTTCGTGACTGACCGCCGGCTGGCGATGCTTGCAACAGGATTACCCCTCCGGGCGCCAACCATCGGTCATGGTACGCATCTCGACCGTCGTATTGCTGGCCGGCGTCGTATTCCTGTTCCTCCCGGAGCCGATCACATCGCTCCTCGGGGCCGCCGTCATCCTGACGGGGCTCGTCCTGCGGGTGCTTACGGACGCGTGACCGCGCCGGTGCGACCGGCGTGGTAACGCGATTCGCAAACGCCTAAATCCTTCCCCCGGCACCGTACCTACATGACCACCGACACGGCCGGCTCCGAGGGTTCCTCGGGAACCGACCCCGCCGAGTTGATCACGAGAAACGTCGCCGAGGCCGTCACGAGTGAGGAGGTCGAGGCGCTCGCGGCCGACCCCGCGGGCAAGCGCGCCTACGTCGGCTACGAGCCCTCCGGCGTGCTCCACGTCGGCCACCTGCTGACCGCGAACAAGCTCATCGACCTCCAGCGGGCGGGAATGGAAGTCGTCGTCCTGCTCGCGGACGTCCACGCCTACCTCAACGGCAAGGGAAGCTTCGAGGAGATCCGCGAGACCGCAGAACGGATGAAAGCCCAGTTTCTGGCCTACGGCCTCGACGAGGAAAACACCGAGTTCGTCTACGGCTCGTCCTACCAACTCGAGGAGGACTACGGCCTCGACCTCCACGCCCTTGAGCTCGAGACCTCGCTGAATCGCGCCCAGCGCGCGATGGCCGAGCTCCAGGGCGGCGAAACCCCGAGAGTGAGCCACGTCGTCTACCCACTGATGCAAGCCCTGGACATCGAGTACCTCGACCTCGACCTCGCGGTCGGCGGCATCGACCAGCGCAAGGTTCACATGCTCGCCCGCGAGACGCTGCCCGAACTGGGCTACGAGGCCCGGCCCTGTCTGCACACCCCGATCGTCGCCGACCTCACCACGGGGGAGGGAAAGATGTCCTCGAGCGCGGGGGTGACGATCTCGATGGCGGACTCGACGGAGGAGTTAGAGGAGAAGGTCAACTCGGCCTTTTGCCCGCCGACGCGCGACCCGGAGGGCGACCTCGAGAACCCGGTCCTCGAACTGTTCGAGTACCACGTCTTCCCCCGGTTCTCGGAAGTCGTCGTGGAGCGCCCCGAGGAGTACGGCGGCGACCTCGAGTACGGGAGCTACGAGGACCTTGCGGCTGATCTGGAAAGCGGCGAACTCCATCCCGCCGACGCGAAGGGCGCGCTCGCGGCCTCCCTCGACGAACTGATCGAACCCGGCCGGGCGAAGCTCCGGGAGCTCGAGTAGATGGCGGCGACCGAAGGCCGGTTTCGCGTTCTCCCGGGCCGCGACGACGACGAATGGCTGCTCTTAGACGTCGAGTCGGCGGACCCGACGTACGTCCCCCGAGAGAGCGCGCCCGACCTCGCGTCGGGTAATCGGATCGAGGCGACGCTGGACTGGTCGGGCGACGAGCCTGCGATCGCCGACTGGACGGTCCTCACCGACACTCGGTTTCGCTTTCTCCGCACCCGCGAGCCGATCTTCGAGGCCGCCGAGACCTGCTTCGAGGCCGCGCGCTCGGCGGGCGACGCGATGAACGCCAGAGTGACCCAGGACACCGACGGTCGGGCCAACGGTGTCGTCTACACCTTCGCCGACCAGTCCGGCCAGCGCGATCTCTTTGCCGAGTTCCGCGACGGCGAGAAACCCATCGAGCCGCTCGTCGCGCGGGCAGCCGAGGACGAGGAGCCGCCGTTTTCGGTCTGGGTCATCGATCCCGAGGAGCCGTTCGTCGTCGTCTTCATCGTCCTCGACCCCGAGGGCCTCCTAGCGGAGACGATGGCGGAGACGTACCTCTGAAGTGGGTCCTCCTCGTTCCCCCGCCATGAACGACACGCGACGGGCGATCCTCGACGCGCTCGCTGCGGGACCGGTCTCGGGACCGGAACTCTCCGAGCGCCTGGCGGTCTCCCGGGCGGCGATCTGGAAGCACGTCGAGGCCCTCCGGGAGGCAGGGTTCGAGGTCGAGAGCGGGTCGGAGGGGTACGTCCTCGAGTCGGTCCCCGACTACAACGGACCGGCCCTCGAGTACGGCCTCGACGCCCCGTTCGCGGTGGAGTACCACGATTCGCTCCCGAGCACGAACGCCCGCGCCCGCGAGCTCGCGGCGGAAGGGGCGACCGACGCGGTCGTCGTCGCGGACGAACAGACCGGCGGCCGGGGGCGCCTCGACCGGGGGTGGTCCTCGCCGCCGGGCGGGATCTGGCTCTCCATGCTCTCGCGGCCCTCGATCGCACCCGCGCGGGCCCCCCTCTACACGCTCGCGGGCGCGGTCGCGACCGCACGAGCCGTCCGCTCTGCGGGCGTCGATGCCCGGATCAAGTGGCCCAACGACGTAGTCCTCACGGGAGACGAGTCGACCGACTACCGCAAGCTCGCGGGCGTACTCACGGAGATGGAAGGCGAGGCCGACCGGATCGGGTGGCTGATCGTCGGCGTCGGACTCAACGCGAACGTCGACTCCGGCGAACTGCCCGAGGGAGCGACGACGCTTCGGGAACTGGTCGGCGACGTCGATCGACGGGCCGTCGTCCACGAACTCCTCTCGGAGTTCGACGCGCTCCGGGGGGATCTCGAGGGCGTCGTCCCCGCGTGGCGCGAACTGACGGCGACGATCGGGAGGCGCGTCCGGGTCGACGCGCCGGGGGGCGCGGTCGTCGGCCGGGCGGTCGACGTCACCGACTCCGGAGGGTTGGTGATCGAGACGGGCGAACGGAGAGAGACGGTCGCGGCGGGCGACTGCGAGCACCTCCGGCCCGTCTGATCACTCGACGGCGGCCTCGACGCCCGCGGCGGCTTCCTCGTAGCTCTCGTCGCCGACGCGGACGGTGAGGACGGGCACGGGCGACGACCGCACCACGCGTTCGGCGACGCTGCCGAGCAGGAGCCGGTCGATTCCGCCCCGGCCGTGGGTTCCCATTACGACGAGATCGCAGCGATCGGGGGCCGCCTGCTCGACGATCACCCGACTCGGCGATCCCTCGACGACGCTGGTCTCGGCTTCGACCCCGCGCGCTTCGGCCATCTCCTCGACGCGATCGACCGCGGACTGGCCCTCCTCCCGGAGGGCGTCGCTGATCCCGTCCCAGGCGGTCTCCATCGGGAGCCCGCCGTAGCTCGCCGCGTTGACGACGTAGATCGCTTTGACCGTCGCTCCGTGGGTCGCGGCGAGCTCGAGGGCGTACTCGACGGCGCGCTCGCCCTCCCTCGAGCCGTCCGTTGGAACCAGGATCCGATCGTACATGCGCTATCGTGTGACATACGACCGGAACCGTAATAATT
Organism: Saliphagus sp. LR7; assembly: GCF_003344565.1. Taxonomy (NCBI): domain Archaea; kingdom Methanobacteriati; phylum Methanobacteriota; class Halobacteria; order Halobacteriales; family Natrialbaceae; genus Saliphagus; species Saliphagus sp. LR7. The sequence continues at coordinate 59,216 of NZ_QPND01000007.1, forward strand.
GTATCGTGTGTTCGCATGGTCCCACCGGCCACGCCCGCCGGTCACGCCGGGGGCGCGTGGACCGCCCGGACGTCGTCGACGCCCGCACGCCTGACGATCGCCCGGATCGGGTCTCGAGCGCCCGCGAGGTTGTCCGAGTCGCCGTCGATGACCATCACGGCGGCCCGTTCGCCCGCCTCGATCGGGCCGTAGTCGAGTCCGGCGATCTCGGCCCCGTTGACGGTCGCCATCCGGAGGATCTCGCGGGCGGGGAGTTCCGAACACTTCGCCGTGAACTCCATCTCCCGGAACATCGAGGGGGAGTTGAGCATCACGTTGTCGGTCCCGAGCGCGAGGGTCGTTCTGGAAGCGAGTTCCTCGAAGGGCGCGAGCCCGACGCCGGTGACGAGGTTCGAGCGCGGACAGCAGACGACCGGAACCGACTCGCGCTCGATCCGTTCGAGATGTTCGTGCTCGGGGTGGACGACGTGGACCAGATAGGCGGGATCGAGGTCGAGCGCGGGCGTCAGGTCGCTGGGATCGCCCTCGCCAGCGTGGATCGCAAACGGTTTGTCGGCCTCGCGGGCCGCGGCCCGCTCGCGGTCGAAGTCGGCGTCGTTGGCGCCGCTGGCGCCGAACCCGTCGCCTGCCTCCATCGCCTCGATCGACTCCCGGGCGTAGGCGATGGCCTCGATGTCGATCCCCTCGGCCGCCTCCCGGAGGACCGATACCCCTTCGACGCCGCCCTCCCGGAAATCCATGAACGCAGCCGTCCCGCCCTCGCGCATGAATCGCAGCGACCGGCGGATCGAGGCGACCAGTTCCTCGCGAGAGGCCGCCCGCAGAAGGCGGTGTTTGAGCCCGTCGGGCGGGGCGACGAGTTCTTCCAGGGTGAGGCCGCCGCCGGCTTCCTTCGCGATCGAGTCCCCGACGTGGGTGTGGGCGTTGACGAACGCGGGCGAGACGATGTCGGTCGATTCCACCGACTCCTCCTCGAGCTGCTCGATCCGGCCGTTTTCGATCACGAGCCGGCCCTCGATCGCCTCGAGGTCGCGGCCCCGGAGGATCGTTCCGGAGAGTTCCATGCCGGGCGTTTCACGTCCGCCCCCTTGACTGGCTCGCCTTCGGGTCCTACTCGGCGAACTGATCCAGGGTCGCGTACAGCCCGTCGCGGGTCTCGCTCACCAGTGGCCCGTCGATCTCCAAGCCCAGAGTCCGGACCGCGGCGTGGCCGACGCGCTCGCGGACCTCGGGGGGCGAGTAGACCCCGAGGCGCCACTGGGAGTACTGGGCCGCCCGGAGCGCGTCCACGAGGGCGGACTGGCGCCCGAGCCGGCGGATCTCGCCGTTGACCACGACGCGGGACGTCGATTCGGTCATCGAGGGCCGGTCGGGAACGTCGACGATCACCTCGTCGGGGGAGACGCCGGCCTCCCCGGCGATCTCTCCTTCGAACTCCCGGATCGAGTCGTGATCGGCCTCGATGATCCCGCCGGGAACGTCGTCGATCTCGGCCCAGACGGCCCGCTTGTAGAGCTCGCGGTGGTCGAGCCGGCGCGCGAACGTCTCGGTCTCGTCGGTGCGGCGAAGCGAGACGATCAGGTCGTGGTCGTCCATCCGGGCGACCCGCTCGGCCTCGACCGCCCCCGAGTCGATCAGCCCCTCGACCGCACACCTGAGCATGGCCTTCGCGATCCGGGCGGCGCTGTGGTTGTACACCGTCGGGTTCATCAGCGCGCGGGCGACCAGCAGGCTCTCGGCGGTCTGGACGTTGCCCTCGCCGAGGACGAGCTCGCCGTCGACGAAGGTCAGTTCGCGAACGAGCCGGCCGTGGTCGATCGTGCCGTAGGGGACGCCGGTGTGATGGGCGTCCCGGACGAGGTAGTCCATCCGATCCACGTCGAGCTCCCCCGAGACGAGCTGGCCGAACCGCCCCTTGCCGGCGACGAGGCCGGCGACTGCCGCGGGATCGAGGCCGTGGTCCTCCAGGATCGCCGCGACCTCCCCCGAGGCGAGCAGGTCGCCGACATCGTCGTGGTAGCGGCCGGTCTCGCGGTGGACGACCCCCTCGACGTTGTGGCTGAAGGGGCCGTGGCCGACGTCGTGGAGCAGGGCCGCGGCCTCGACGCGGGTCGCTTGCCGTCCGTCGATTCCGAGCTGCTCCAAGGCCTCGCAGGCGAGGTGGTAGACTCCCAGACTGTGCTCGAAGCGGGTGTGGTTCGCGGAGGGATAGACCAGCGACACCGTCCCCAACTGGGCGATCCCACGCAGGCGCTGGACCGTCGGGGTATCGAGCAGTTCGCGGGCGATCCCCTCGACGGCGATGTGGTCGTGGACGCTGTCCTTGATGACCTTCATTGCCGGGCGTTTGGGCCCGTTGCTACAAAAACCGTCGTCCGACTCGAGGGGGATCGACGACCGGCGCCGCGGCGGACGGCGACGTCGCGGGTGGCGAAAAGCGCAGTTCTCTTAAGAGTGGGCGGGCTGGTCGGGAGTAATGAAGGTTCCGTGGCGATCGGTCGGCTCCGAGGTGGCCGACCGTGGGGAGGGCGGTCGCGCCCGCCGTCGGCCACGCGGGATCGCCGCGAGAACGGGAGAGGAGACGTGGACGGAACCGAGTCGTCGCGCTCAACGCCGATGATCGAGACCGTCCTGATCGCGGTCCTCGGGGCCTCCTCGCTGCTGGCCGCCCACTCCTACGTCCTCTACCCGCTCGCTCTCTACGGATTCGTCGCCGCCGGCCGGGGATCGAACCCGGACCGAACCGGCGACCTCCCCACCGTTTCGCTCGTCGTCGCGGCCTACAACGAGGAGGAGGTGATCGCCGAGAAAATAGAGAACAGCCTGGAGCTCGACTACCCCGAGGACCGACTCGAGATCGTCGTCTTCTCGGACGCCTCGACCGACCGAACCGACGAGATCGTTCGCTCCTACGAGGACAGCGGGGTCTCCCTCCTGCGGATCGAGGGACGGGTCGGAAAAACCGAGTGCCAGAACCGCGCGGTCGCCGCGACCGACGGCGAGGTGATCGTCTTCTCGGACGCCAACAGCATGTACGAACCCGACGCGATCCGGCACCTCGTCGCCGGCTTCGGCGAGGGCGTCGGCTGTGTCGCCGGCGAACTCCAGTACCGGGACGAAAGCGAGGTCGAAGGGGAGTCGATGTACTGGCGCTACGAGTCGTGGATCAAGGGCCTGGAGTCGGCGTTTCATTCGACGGTGACGGGCAACGGCTCGATCTACGCCGTCCGCCGGTCGGCGTACGTCCCCCTCCCCGCCGAGGCGATCAGCGACTTCGCCGAACCCTTGGCGATCGTGGGCGAAGGCGGGCGGATCGCGTACGAACCCGACGCGGTCGCCTGGGAGGACACCGGAACCTCGGTCGGGGAGGAACTCGGCCGACGAAGCCGGATCGTCACCCGATCCTGGCACACCGTCGCGAGCTACGCCCACCTCCTGAACCCCCTCTCGTACCCGACGTTCGCGTTCCAGCTCTGGTCGCACAAGGTGCTGCGGTGGCTCACGCCGGTCTTTCTCGGAGCCATCCTCGTCTCGACGCTCGGGCTCGTCGCCGTCTCGCCGTCCCCGCTTTCCGTCGCCGTCCTCGGCGCCCAACTCGTCTGCTACGGGCTCGCGGCGGCCGGCGCCGCCCTCGACCGGGCGGGACGGGAGACCCCGACGGTCGTCCACGTCCCCTACTACTTCCTGGTCGCCAATTACGGGATGGCAAGGGGTCTCGCGAACTTCCTGCACGGGCGAAACATCGTGACCTGGGAGACGGTGAGCCGCGATGACTGAGATCGTCCACCTCACGTCGGTCCACCAGCCGTTCGATCCACGGATCTTCCACAAGCAACTCCGGAGCATCGCGGGAGCGGGCTACGAGGCGACGCTGATCGCCCACCACGAACGGTCGCTCGTCCGCGACGGGATCACCGTGCTCTCGGTCGGCGACCCCGACACCCGCGAGGAGCGCTGGCGGAACCTAGGCCGACTCTACCGGGCCGCCAGGGACCGCGAGGCCGCTCTCTATCACTGCCATGACCCCGAACTGCTCCCGATCGCCGTCGCCCTTTCGATGACGACGGACGCCGCGGTCGTCTACGACGTCCACGAGGACTACGCCGACGCGATCCGCGTCCGCGAGTGGATCCCACCATCCCTGAAGTCGCCCCTCGCCGAGACGTTCCCGGTGGTCCAGTCGCTGCTGACCGACCGCCTCGACCTCGTCGTCACCGCCGACGACGCCACCCGCGATCGGATCGCTGCCCGGAGCTCCTCGCCCGTGGTTTCGGTCAGGAACTTCCCGCGTGTCGGGGACAGCGAGATCGGCGCCCCGCCGGCCTCCAGGGAGGCCGAGTACGTCCTGACCTACGTCGGCGGTCTCGACCGCGAGCGTGGCCTGCTCGCGATGCTTCGAACCCTCGCGGACCTCCGGGAGCGGGGGATCGACGCCGAACTCTGGTTGCTCGGCCCGTTCCAGGACGACGCGATCGAGGCCCGTGCCCGAACGCTGATGGCCGACCGCGGGATCGAGAGCCACGTTCGGCTCTTCGGCTACGTCGATTACGACCGGATCTTCTCCTACCTCGCCGCAGCCGACGTCGGCCTCCTGCTGGCCGACGAGGACCGGTTCGCCCGGAACGTGCCGACGAAGTTCTTCGAGTACCTCTACTGTCGACTCCCGGTCGCTATGACTGACGTCCCCTCGCTCCGACCGTACCGGAGCGACGAGTACGCGACGGTTGTTCCCGAGGACGAAGAGCCGACCGACGCCATCGCCGACCTGCTGGCCGACCCCGACCGACGGGCGGAGATGGGCGAGTCCGGTCGCCGAAAGGTCATCGCGGAGTACAGCTGGGAAGCCGAAAAAGAACGGCTGCTCGCCGCCTACCGGCGGATCCTCCGGGACACCGATCGGTAGACGTCTCGCTCATCGAGGACCACGCCGAGTTACTCGCCGCTCACTCCTCGTCGTCCTCGTCGCCCCGAACGAACCCCGCCTCGGCCTCCCGGGCCTCGACGGTCGCGCGGGCGTCGGGACCCTCGATCAGCTCCTCGAAGTCCTCGACCTCGCCGTACTTCTCTCGGTAGACGAGGGCGGCTTTCCCCTTGTGGGTGATTTCGTACAGTCCCGAGCGTTCGGCCGGGCCGACCTTCGAGACCAGCCCGTAATCCTCGAGCACCGGCAACCGGGTGTTGATGTTCTTCCGGCTCTTTCCGGTGTGGGCCGCCAGGTTCGTTGCGACGTTCCGTCCCCGGGACTCGAGCGCCTCGAGGATGAGGAAGTCGGTGGGTTGTCGGAGTCTCACGCGCGTTCACACTCGCTATTCGGTTTACATTTCCGACGGGAACTAAGCCTTTCGGCCGCTCTATCTGGGGGCTATTTCTATCGGAAATTATAAGGCGGGCGGGCCCGTCCGTTCGGACGGGTGGACGCGAGCCCGTACGGAGACCGACCCGTGCAACCGATCCCCCACCACGTCGTTGCCACGACGGCATCTCACCGCTCCGTCCAACCCACACCCCCCACCGTTTCACCACGTCCGTTCACCGCACGGACGTCGGCTCGTCGAGGAGGCTGGTCCCCGTCCCCGCGAGCCACGCGAGCAGTTCGGTGACCGCCGCGGGCGACTCCACCCGACAGGAGGCCGCCGAGTCGCCGCTGCCGACGTAGACGCCGACGTCCTCGGGTTCTAGCTCCCGGAACGCCGACTCGTCGGTGACGTCGTCGCCGAGGTAGACGACGGCGGTTCCCTCCGGCGCCGACCGCTCTAAGAGCCGCACGGCCTCGCCTTTCCCCCAGGAGACCGACGGCGAGAACTCGACGATCCGCTTGCCCCGCGAGGTCTCGAGACGGCCGCCCGCGAGCCGGTCGACGACGTCCTCGACGGTCGCGTACACCCGTTCGCGGGCCGGCTCGGGGACCGAGCGAACGTGGACGGTGCCCGTCAGGCGTTTGTTCTCGATCCGGTAGTTCGGGATCGGCCCGAGAGCGGCCTCGAGGGTTTCCGACACCCGACCGACCAGCGACGCGCGCTTGCGGGCGATCGGGTGGACGGCGAGTTCGCCCTCGCGGTAGAGTTCCAGTCCGTGGTTGCCGGCGTAGGTGATCGGCAGCGAGAGGCGCTGTCGGATGTCGGTCAGTGCCCGGCCGGTGACGACCGCAGTCGTCACCGCGGGGTCGGCGGCGAGGGCCTCGACGGCCGCACGATTCCCGTCCGCCATCGCCGCGGCGCCGGGCTCCTCGACGATCGGTGCGAGGGTCCCGTCGAAATCCAGACAGACGAGGAGGTGGGAAGCGCCGCGGATACCCTCCCGGAGGCCGGCGATCGACTCCTCTACGCGTGCGGTCGGCTCCGGCGTCGCCATCACTCCGGGTCCGAGAGCGGGGAGTCGGAAAACGGTCCCGGTTCCGCCGCGGAGTCGGTTTCCGAGCCCGGTCCCGGGCGACCGCCGTCGCGGTCGGCACCGTCGTTCCGACAGCGGGCGATCTCGTCGAACTGGCGGTCCATCCACCACTCGAGATCGTGATCGAAGACGTGCTCGCGCAGCCGGTCCATCCGGGCGGTTCGCTCGGCCTCGGGCGCGCTCAGGGCCTCGTCGATCGTCGCCGCGAACGAGTCGGTGGCCGCCGGGTCAATCGTGTAGACGTCCTCGCCCAACACCTCGGTCGCGCCCGCGCGTTCGCTCAGGACGAGCGCGCCGCCGTCGACGCTCGCGGCGACGTACTCCTGGGAGACGAGGTTCATCCCGTCGAGGAGGGGGCTGACGATCATCGCGTCGGCGTACCGATAGAGCGCACAGAGTTCCTCCTGGGAGAAGAACTCCTCGGTGTAGACGATCGGGCGCCAGTCGTCGGTGCCAAAGCGGTCGTTGATCCGGGCGACCTCGCTCCGGACCCGTTCCCCGAGGTCGCGGTAGGCGGGGATGTCGGTCCGGCTCGGTGTCCCCTTCTGGACGAACGTGAACTCCCCGCGCCAGCGGGGGTACTCCGCGAGCAGTTCCTCGATGGCCGCTAGCCGTTCGGGGATCCCTTTCGTGTAGTCGAGGCGATCGACGCCGACGGCGACCGTCGCCTCCGTCGGGAGGTCGTAGCGTTCTTTCAGACGCTCCCACTGCGAGCGATCGACCGCCCGGGAGCGCTCGTCGTAGCTCTCGGCGTCGACGCCCATCGGAGTGGCGACGACGCGGGTCTCGCCGTCCCCGTGGCCGACGATGGCGGTCTCGCGGTCGACGCTCGCCCCGGGAACGAACTCCTCGACGCAGTCGAGGAACGTCGCGACGTAGGACTCGACGTGAAAGCCCAGCAGGTCGTTGCCCAGCAGTCCCTCCAGCAGTTCGCGACCGTCGGGCACCGCCCGGAAGGCGCCGGCTCGAGGCCAGGGGATGTGCCAGAACTGGGCGACGGTCGTCTCGGGGGGGACGGCCTCGCTCACCATCGCGGGCGCGAGCCCGAGGTGGTAGTCCTGGAGCCAGACGACGGACTCCTCGTCTGCGTGGTCTACGATCGCGTCGGCGAACTCCCGGTTGACGTGGCGATACCAGTCGCGGTCCTCGGGGCGGTGGTCGATCAGGTCGACGAACTCGTGACAGATCGGCCAGAGCACCCGGTTGCTGAAGCCGTAGTAGTAGCCCTCGACGGCCGCCTCGGGGAGCCAGACCCGCTGGAGGGTGTAGGACTCCTCGCCGGGCGGGACCGCGACCCGTCCCTCGTCGTCGGCGACCTCTCGGTCTGCCTCGCCGTCGCCCCACGCGATCCACGTCCCGCCCGAACTCGAGACGACGGGATCGAGCCCCGCGGTCAGTCCGCCGGTGGGGGCGTCGACCTCGATTCCACCGTCCTCGCCGTACTCGTGGCGATAGGGCTGGCGGTTCGACGCCACGACGAGCCGTCCGGGTGCTCGCGGGGTCTCGCCGTCCTCCCGATCCTCGCTTTCCGACCGGGCCGTCGCCTCGTCAGGAGCCATTCGATCCACCCAACAGGTCCCCGACGGGTGCGTTGTCCCCCTGCATCGTCATGGCTCTCATACCGGTCCCAGGCCATTGAATCTACCCCCTCCGACGACGCCGCGGCCGGGGGATTGACCTTCCACGCGCGCCAACGTGAAGCGCATGTCCGATCCGTTCGAGCGCCGCCTCGCCGCCTGCCGGGAGCGCCTCGCGGCCGACGCCCTCGTACTCTCGCCGGGACCGAACCTGACCTACCTCACGGGGTTCGCCGAATCGCCATCCGAACGCCACCTGTTCCTGATCGTCCCTCGCGAGGGAGAGCCCGCCTTCGTCGCCCCCCGGATGTACGCCGCTGAGCTCGCCGAGACTCCGGTCGCCGACCGACGGCTCTACGGCGACGGCGAGGAACCGACCGCGCTGGTCGAGAGCGTCCTCGCCGACAGCGGGCTCGCCGGGGGCCCCACTCGCCTGCTCGTGGAGGACCGGATGTGGGCGCGCTTTACGGAGGATCTCCGCTCGCTCCCGGGCATCCGAATCGACGGACTGGCGAGCGCGATCGTCGAACCGCTCCGGATCCGCAAGGACGAGGCCGAACTCGCGGCCCTGCGGCGGGCCGGGAGGGTCGCAGACCGGGTCGCCAGCGAGATCCGCGAGCGCGGGGAGGGCGTGGTGGGAACCACCGAACGCGACCTCGCTCGCGAGGTCGACCGCCTGCTCGTCGAGGAGGGCGGCCTCGAACCCGCCTTCGGGACGGTCGTCGCCGCCGGCGAGAACGGCGCCCGCCCTCACCACGGCCCCGGCGACCGCGAGATCCGGGCGGGCGAGCCCGTCGTCATGGACTTCGGCGCGTTCGTCGGCTGGGACGGTCCCAGCGGCCCCCAGTACCCGGGCGATCAGACCCGGACGGTCGCCTTCGGCGGGGAGCCGACTCCCGACTACCGGAATGTCCACGAGGTCGTCGCCCGAGCCCAGGAGGCCGCCGTCGAGCGCGTCGAGCCGGGCGTCGCCGCGAGCGACGTCGATCGCGCCGCCCGCGACGTGATCGAGGAGGCGGGCTACGGCGACGCCTTCGTCCACCGGACGGGCCACGGCGTCGGCCTCGAAGTTCACGAACCGCCCTACATCGCGGCGGGCAACGATCGCCGGCTCGAGGAGGGGATGGTTTTTTCGGTCGAGCCGGGGATCTACCTCGAGGGCGAGTTCGGCGTCCGGATCGAGGACCTCGTGGTCGTCACGGATGAGGGCTGTGAGCGGCTGAACGACTCGCCCCGGGGCTGGTAGGGGAGGTTCGTGCGGCCGACGATTCGTACACCCCGACGACTCAAGGATATTTTAGCGATCGTTGATCCCGTTCCGGCCGCTCCCTTCTCCCATGCGATCGGAACTCGAGGAGTTCGGTGGAATCGACGACGGAACGGAACCGACGGGAATCGAGACCGGGACCACCATCGTCGCCGTCGCCGGGAGCGAGGGAGCGGTGCTCGCGGCCGACCGGCGGGCGAGCCTCGGCGGTCGGCTCGTGACCAACCGGTCGGTCCGGAAGATCGAACCCGTCGCCGAGCGCGCGGCGCTCGCCTTCTCCGGCACCGTCGGTGGCGCCCAGGCCTTCCTTCGGGGCCTGCGGGCCCACCGCCGGCGCTACGAGCAGCGCCACGGCGAGGCGAGCGTGGAAACGATCGCGACGGTGGCCGGCCGGCTGATCGCCGAGGGGGGATTCGGCGTCGGGCTCCTGCTGGCGGGCGTCGATCGGGACGAAAGCGGCCCCACGCCGGCAGTCTACGAGATCGACCCCGCGGGCGGCGTCCTCGCCACGGAGTACGCCGCGAGCGGCAGCGGGACCCAACTCGCCTACGGCGCCCTCGAGGGAAGCGTCGATACCGGCGGGACGCCGGAAGCGATCGAGGAGACGGCCATCGGGGCGGTCCGGGCGGCGAGCGAGCGCGACGCCGTCAGCGGTGACGGGGTGACGGTCGCCCGGCTCTCCGGGGCGGGCGTCTCGATCGAGGAGGTGGCCTGAGATGGAGCCCGACCGGCAGGCCTACGACCGCGGCCAGACGATCTTCTCGCCGGACGGTCGGCTTTACCAGGTCGAGTACGCCCGGGAGGCCGTCTCGCGCGGGTCGCCGAGCGTCGGCGTCCGGACGGCCGAGGGACCCGTCCTGGCCGCCCGGCGGCCGCTCCGTTCGCCGCTGATCGAGCCCGAGTCGGTCGCAAAGATCCACGAGATCGACGACCACGCCGCCGTCGCGGCCGCGGGCCACGCCGCCGACGCTCGGCGGCTCGTGGAGGTCGGCCGCGAGGCGGCCACCGGCCACCGCATCCGGTACGACGAGCCGATCGGGACCGACGCGCTCGCGCGGGCGGTCGCCGACCACGTTCAGGAACACACACAAACCGGGGGCTCCCGTCCCTACGGTACTGCCCTGCTCGTCGCCGGCACCGACGGAGGACTGTTCGAGGTCGATCCCGGCGGGACGGTCGCGGGCTGGCGTGCCGGCGCGATCGGAGCCGACGCCAGGGAGGTCCGCTCTGTCCTCGCAGAGGGCCTCGAGGACGAACCCGGAACGCTCGACCGCGGGATCGAACTCGCGCTCGGGGCTCTCGCACGCGAGGACTCGCTCGAACCCGAGGAGGTGGCCGTCGCGACCCCCGACGCCGGGGAGCCCGCTACCTTCTCCCGGCTGTCGTCCGCGGAGATCGACCGGTTCACGCCGGCGAGCTAACTGCGGTCGGTCCGCTGGACCTCCCGGACAGCGAGGTCGCGGTCGACGTAGAGCGCGAGGCTGTCGCCGGCGAGATCGGCGACGACGCGGACACAGAGGGGTTCTTCGGAGAGTATCGATTCCGTCCACTCGCTCCCGACGTTCCAGATGGGACGATCCCCGACGTCGCGACCGTGATCGTGGTAGAAGGCGACGACGGCCGGGTGGTCCATGACGGCGAGCGTGACGGGTGCCCGGAGACCGTGGCCACACTGGTCACACGAGAACGCGGCCTGAACCCGGTCGGCGTCCGCGTGGTCCTCGACGCCCGCTCTCGCGGCCGATCCGTCCCGCACCTCGCCGGCGGGAACGACCTCGCGCTCGACGTGCCCGCCACACTCCGGACAGCGCCCGTCGGCGAAGGCGGCCAGGCGGTGACGGTGGTGGCGGTCGAACGCCTCGGGCACCTCCCCGCCGTCGGCCAGCCCGGCCGGCACCGCAAGCGAGAGGATCGGCTGGCTGCAGGCCTCACACCCGATCGCGAGGACGCCGTCGCTCGACTCTCCGGAGAGCCCCGCCTCGCCACAGCGGGGACAGGGCTCCCCGACCGGGACCGAGCGGTCGGATCGGGGGGCGTACGTCCCGGCCGCGAGCGCGCGGGCGACTTCCCGGCCCGCGTGGGTGAGTTCGTACCCCGCGCCGTGTCGGCCGTCCGCCGATTCGCCGGAGCCGTCCCCGGTCTCCACCTTTCGCAGGTAGAGTCCTACGAGGGCGTCGAGGTGATACGAAAAGCCCGCGGTCGTCTCCGCGTCGCTTTCGGCGAACAGCTCCGAGAACCGTGCCGGGGTCCGGTCCTCGGCCTCCCGCCGGCCCATCGCCTCAACGACCTCGATTCTGGCCTCGTTGGCGAGGGCGCCGAAGGCGTCGCTCGCCGGGAGGGAGTCGCCGGCCAACGCCTCGTTCGTCGACATCGCCGGCTCTTGGGCCCGAACGGCAAAGTAGATTGGTTCCCCGGCATCGTTTCCCGCCGCCCCCTGCAGAAGCGCTCGACGGCTCCCGTTATGACGAGCGTTCCCGATCGGGTGCCACCACGTCGGCCGCGTCGGTCGGTTCGTCCGCGGGACGCCGCCGCCGGTAGCTCCGGGCGAACGCATAGCAGAGTCCGAGTGCGGCGCCGACGGCGAGGACGCCCGGGCCGACGGCGAACGAGATCTCATCGGGCGTGGAGACGAACGAGAACAGGAACGTGACCGTCCCGTCGGTCCCGACCGCGAGCGACTCGACGCCCAGTGCCGACAGCACGAGGGGCCCGCCGACCGCGAGGACCGCCAGCAGCCCGATCACGGCGACGGCGGCTCCCGAGAGCGCGTCCCAGACCAGCGCCGTCACCGATAACTCCCGGGGACGGTCGCGCTCGTCGCCGAGGATCCTGACGCCGGTCTCGTGGTCCTCCAGGCGGACGGACGCGGGGTACGAGAGCAGCGTCATCGTCATCCAGAGGTCGGCGACGGCGCCGGCGGCGTTGGCCGCGAGCGGCACGATCAGCCAGTCCCACTCGAGGAGGAGCATGACCGGGACCCCCACGCCGGTCAACACCACGAGCGGCGTCAGGAGGACGACGACGAACTGGTCGCGGCTGAATTCGTGGTCGGTCGTCGCGTAGGCGTAGGGTAGGACGAAGTGGGCGACGCCGACGCCGTATCTCGCCCCGCCGCCGTAGTGGCGGATCGCCAGCCCGTGGAGCCACTCGTGGGGGACGACGAACGCGGTCCCCAGGACGGCGAGCACCAGCAGGTTCAGGGCGTCGGTCCACCAGTCGACGCCGGGCGCGAACCGAAACGTTGCGGCCTCGCCGGTGGCTCCCTGATAGAGAACGCTGAGGGCGGCGACCGCGACGAACAGCCCGAGCGTTCCCAGCGCGGCCATCTGGATGGCCAGCCCGCGGGTCAACTCGAGGTCCCCGATCACCGTCTCGGTGCGTTCCGTCCCGCCGTCGGTCGTCCCGTGGTCGCTCATGGGGATTCGAACTCGGTGACCTCCACGCCCCCGAACCCGTTGACGACGACGAACGCGACCGCGAGGACTGCGGCGACGGCGAGACACGACAGCGACAGCGTCCGCCGGTCGCCCGCCGAGAGGCCCAGGCGCCGGCCGGCCCAGGCGGTGTCGAACGCGCCCGAAAGCGCGAGCGCGAGTCCGATCGCGGCGATCCATCCTCCGCCGAGTACCGACACGCTGGTCACGAGCAGTCCGTAGCCGAAAACGGCCGCCCCGAGGAGAACCGCTGCGACGGAGACGTATCCGAACGATCGGTCGGTTCGTACTGTCGAATTCATGGTACCGATAACGTGAAGCGGATTGATAACTCTGGCGTGGCTACTGATAGACCGTTTCCCGGCGTGACTCCCGTAGGCCGTGTCAGTAGTAGTAGACCTCGAGTTCGCGCTCGCAGTTCCGACAGCTCGTCTCGGTTCCCCTGAGTCGGGGGCGGTCGCTCCCGGGCGGGGCGTTCGACCGCGGTCCGGGAATCGGGGCGACGACGGTCGTCTCGCAGTCGGGGCAGGCGACGCGGGCCCGTGGCTGGTTCGATCGCGACATGCCCCCGTCGTAGGGAGGGAGCCGGATTAGTTATCGAGCCCCTATCGGTGCCGGCGCGCTCCGACCCGACCGCCAGCCCGTCCTTACTCGCCGACGGTCACGGTAACGTCCTCGAACTCGAAGAACGCGGTCTCGTAGCCGTCGTGTCTGGCGACCTGCGGGATGGCCTCGACGGCGACCGTGATCTCCGTCCCCGCCTCGAGGGCGTCCGTCTCGACCCCGTGGTGGGGGCCCAGTTCGGGCGCGAGGGTCTCGGTCAGCGCTGCCTCCTCGCCGCCGATCCGTGCCGACAGCGACATGAACGGGAGCACCACGTCGTTGTGGGGGGTCCGGGCGAACACGGCAAGGTAGGACTCCGCGTCGTAAACGGGATCGGTCTTGACGACCGAGAGCTCGGCGTCGCCGGTCCGTGCGCTCCCGAGGATGGTTCCCGGGAGCTCCTCGATCGGAACTCCCCGGGAGGTCGGCGGATGGCCGGGGTCGTCGCTCGTGCCGCCATCGCTGGCGGCGTGACTCCCGTTCTCGCCGTCATGATCGCCGTTCCCGCCCTCGCCGTCCATCCCCGAGTAATCCATCAGCTCCAGGGCGCCGCGCTCGCCCCGCCGGTCCTCGGGCACCTCCTCGAACTCGACCTCGTGGATCTGGGAGCGTTCGTACTCGAAGCCGAGCTCGAACGTCTCCTGTCGCTCGAACCGACCCTCGAACTCGCCGACCGGGCGAGCCGTGGTCGGGCCGACCGAGAGCTCGAGCGTGTAGGCTCCCTCATCGGGGAGGGCGACGTTGTCGCCGTAGTGAAAACCCATCCGTTGAGAGAGCATCGGCCAGGGGGAAAACGACCGGACGGACTCGCCGTCCCGGCGGAGGTCGCCGCCGACCTCGACGGGGAGGACGTGGTCGGTGCCGGGTGCCCAGACGGTACACATGAGGTGGATCGTGTCGTCGGTTCCGACGGTGACGCGGCTGGTTTCGCGGCCGGCGACGGTCCAGAACCGGTGGGGGACGGTGTACGACAGCGAAACGGCGTACTCCTCGCCGACGGCGCGCCCGTAGGTTCCCATCGTCTCCGTCGAGGCGGGGACGTAGACCGCGTCCGGCCGGTCCGAGACCAGCGGCGGGTCCCGCCAGGCCGACTCCTCCTCGAAGCCCAGCCCCTCGAGACAGCCCGCGAGAGCCAGTCCGCCGGCGGTCCCGACACGCCGGAGGACGGCTCGTCGGTTCATCGTCGACGGTTGGGCGAGCGCGGAAAAACGCCTTCCGGTTCCCCCGTGAACCAACGCCCCTTTCTCCTCTCGGTCCCTGGCCCCGACCATGGAACGACGTGCGTATCTCCGTTCGCTCGGGGTCGCCGGAAGCGTCGGTGCCGTCGGCGCTGCGGGCTGTCTCGGGACGATTCGGGGCTCGGACGGGGGAGGACGGACCGTCCTCGATCCGCCCTCCGAGAGCCGCGGGGACCCTTCTCACCCGACCCACGGCGACGACTTCCCCGCCTTTTCGGTTCCCGATCCGCTCACCGGGGAGACGGTGACTGCCGAGGAGTTCGAGGGCGAGCGTTCGATCCTGATGACTTTCTTCTTTACCACCTGTCCGGACGGGGTCTGCCCGGCGCTGGTACAGCGGCTCCTCCAGGCCCAGATCGACGCCGCCGACAACGGATACGGCGACGAGATCGCCTTCCTCGCGTTGACCTTCGACCCCGACGTCGACACCGCCGACCGCCTCGAGAGCTACGCCGAGGACTTCGGCATCGATCTCGACGCGGGCAACTGGCACTTCCTCCGGCCGGAGGACAACGAGACGGCAATGGAACTCGTCGACGAGGAGTTCGGGATGCCGATCGAGCGGGTCCCGGTCGAGGAGGCCGAGGGGAACCACTCGGGCCACGACGGTCACGAGTACACGTTCACCCACTTCGCCCTGATCCTGCTCGGAAACGAGGACGGCGTCGTCGAACGCGCCTATCCGAGGGCGACCCAGGTCGGGACCGAGACGATCCTCGAGGACGTCGAGACGGTCGTCTCGGGGTGACTCGGATGCGCCGACGGGACCTCCTCGCCGGAATCGCGAGCGCGGGCGTGGTCGCCGGCGGCGCCGGTCTCGCCGTCTTCGGTCGTCCCTCTCTCGGCGACGACACCGAACCCGAGGAGCCGGTCGAACTCGAGACCGTCGAGGCCGCGGGCAGCACCGACGGTACGGTGATGATCCCAAACCTCGACGCCGACCGGGTGCGCTTTCTGGACTTCTTTGCGACATGGTGTGCGCCCTGCAAGGAACAGATGCCGGCGATCGCCGAGGCGAGGGACCGAACGGAGGCCGACTTCGTCTCGGTGACCAACGAGCCGATCGGCCGGACGGTAAGCGAGGGCGAACTCCGGGAGTGGTGGGCCGACCACGACGGCGGGTGGACGGTCGCGCTCGACCCCACGGGCGAGTTGAGCGAACGCTACGAGGTCAGCGGCTACCCGACCGCGGTCGTCCTCGATAGGGAGGGCGTCGTCGACTGGTCTCACAGCGGGATCCTCTCGGCCGACGGGATCGTCAACCGGATCGAGGCGGCGGAGTAGCCGATGTCCGTCCTCGATCCGGGGCTCGCGACGACGCTCGCCTTCGCGTTTACCGCGGGGATCGCGACCTTCTTCTCGCCGTGTGCGTACCCGCTCCTGCCGGGGTACGTCGGCTTCTACGCCAGCCAGACGGGGGAGGAGGCGACCGTCGGGGGCGCCGTCGGGCGCGGGCTGATCGCGGGCGCGGGCGTCCTCGCGACGCTGGTCGTGCTGATCGGGGTCGCGTTCGCCGTCGGCAACGAGGCGTTCTCCCGGGTCACCCTCTTCGAGCCGGTCGTCGGCGGGCTGCTGGTCGTCCTCGGCGCGCTTGTCGTCGCGGGCCGGGCGCCGTCGCTCTCGCTTTCGCTCCCGAAACGGCGCTCGAGCGTCGTCGGATTCGGGATCTTCGGCGTCGGCTACGCGCTCGCGGCCGTCGGCTGTGTCGCGCCGGTGTTCTTGATGGTGGTCGCGCGGGCGCTTTCGTTGCCGACCGCCTCCGCCGCGCTCGTTTTCGGGACCTACATCGCCGGAATCGTCCTCCTGATGGTCGCGGTGACGGTGGCGACCGGAACCGGGCTGATGGCGGGGGCCGGCCGGCTCGCCCGCCACGGGCGGACGTTGGAGCGCCTGGCGGGCGGGCTGATGATCGTCGCCGGGGCCGGTCAGCTCTACCTCTCGATCGTCGTCCTCGACGCGGTGTAGAAACGATTGGATCGAATTATGAAACGTTTATCGGCCGGTTCGCCGCCGTACGATCCCGCTTCTCTCCCCGTCCCCGAACCGGATGGCGATCGGTAACTGGCGCGATCACCCCTAACTAAACCGATCGTCCGTACTCCCATATCGGGTATAGGATCCGATAATTGGACGATCTACAACGACCCGAGTACGCGCGTCCGGGCCGCGAGCCCCCCGTTTCGACGCCGACCGGTTCCCGTTCCGTATCGAACTCCTAACCGTCGCGTTAGCCCGTCTATAGTAATGGGGTGAAGGTAGCAACTCCGGGGTACGTTCGTGTCGCCTCAGTTCGCCCCCGTCGAGGGGATCGGCGACCGGCAACGGACACCACGGCTCCCCAGATCATGTGTGGAATCATCGGCCGCATCGGCAGCGGGAACGCGCTCGACCACCTGCTCACCGGACTCGAGAACCTGGAGTATCGCGGCTACGACTCCGCCGGCGTCGCCGTCCAGAACGGCGCCGGCATCGAGGTACGGAAACGCTCCGGGCGCGTCTCGGAGTTAGAGGAGACCATCGACGCCCCCGAGGGACGCGTCGGCATCGGCCACACCCGGTGGTCGACCCACGGGCCGCCGACCGACGAGAACGCCCACCCCCACACCGACGCGACCGAGGACGTCGCCGTCGTCCACAACGGGATCGTCGAGAACCACGCCGACCTCCGGAACCGGCTGGCCGACCGGGGCCACGACTTCACGAGCGACACCGACACCGAGGTGATCCCCCACCTCGTCCAGGCGAACCTCGACGCGGGCTTCGACAACGAGGGGGCGTTCCGCCGGGCGGTCGAAGAGCTCGAGGGTAGCTACGCCGTCGCCGTGATGATCGCTGGCGACCACACGATCTACGCCGCCAGAAGCGGCTCACCGTTGGTCGTCGGCGTCGACGACGACGCGGGCGAGTACTACCTCGCCAGTGACGTCCCCGCCTTCCTCGAGTACACCGACCGGGTCGTCTATCTGGAGGACGGCGACGTCGCGATCATCGGTCCCGACGGCGCCGACTTCACCGACCTCGCGGGCGAGCCGGTCCCCCGGACGCCCGAGACCATCGATTGGGACCCCGAACAGGCCGGCAAGGGCGAGTACGACCACTTCATGCTGAAGGAGATCTACGAACAGCCGACCTCGCTGGCCCAGGCCGTTGAGGGCCGGATCGACGACGGGATCGACCTGGAGGAGTTTCCCCCGGGAGCGTTCGAGGGGATCGATCGGGTCCAGTTCGTCGCCTGTGGCACCTCCTACCACGCAGCGATGTACGGCGCCCTCTCGCTGACCCAGGCGGGCGTCGACGCCCGCGCGCTGCTCGCCAACGAGTACGGCGCGAGTTCGCCGCCGGTCGACGACCGGACGCTCGTCGTCGCGGTCACCCAGAGCGGCGAGACCGCAGACACCCTGAGCGCGCTGCGGCGGGCCGTCCGCAAGGGCGCCCGAACGGTGACGGTCACCAACGTCGTCGGCTCGACGGCCGCCCGCGAGGCCGACGACTCGCTGCTGATCCGCGCAGGACCCGAAATCGGCGTCGCTGCCACCAAGACGTTCTCCTCGCAGGCGGTCGCTCTCACCCTGCTCGCGGGTCGAATCGTCGAGGACGCCCTCGCGGGCGACGGGCTCTCCGATCTCGACTCCCTGCTCGCCGCCGCCGACCGCCTTCCGGGGGACATCGAGCGGGTCCTCACCGAAAGCGACGCCGCCGAGATCGCCCGCCGGTATCGCGACAGCCGGTCGTACTTCTTTTTGGGGCGTGGACAGGGTTATCCGGTCGCGCTCGAGGGCGCCCTGAAGTTCAAGGAGATAACCTACGAGCACGCCGAGGGCTTCGCCTCCGGGGAGCTCAAACACGGCCCGCTCGCGCTCGTCACCGAGGAGACGCCGGTCTTTACGGTGTTCACGGGAATCGAGGATGACCGGACGCTCGCGAACGCCGAGGAGGCCGCCACCCGCGGCGCGCCCGTGATCGCGATATGTCCGGCCGACCACCCGGCGGCCGACGTCGCGGACGCCCACCTCGAGATCCCCGAAACCGACCCCCGGCTCGCGGGCCTGCTCGCGAACGTCCAACTCCAGCTCCTCTCCTATCACGCCGCCGAACTGCTCGACCGGCCGATCGACAAGCCACGGAACCTGGCGAAAAGCGTCACCGTCGAGTAGCGGCTCCGAAGAAGTCGTTTCGGGCGAGTGCCCGTCCTTATCGGTCGCGGTCGACCGTCTCGCCCGGCCGCGTCGTCGCACCAGCGTTCAGCCGGAGCCCGGGCGAGAGACTCGAGTTGATCCCGGTCTTGACGCCGTCACCGGCGACGACGCCGAACTTCCGGCGTTCCGTCGAGGTTCGCTCGCCCTTGACGGTGAACTTCACGTCGTCGTCGTCGTGGCGGAGGTTCGCGACTTTCGTGCCGGCGCCGAAGTTGACGTCCCGGCCGAGGACGCTGTCGCCGACGTAGGAGAGGTGGCCGATGGTCGCCCCCGGCGAGAGGACGCTGTTTTTGACCTCGACGGCGTGGCCGACCTTCGCGCCCTCGTCTACCAGCGTCGCGCCCCGAACGTAGGCGTTCGGCCCGACGGTCGCGCCCTCGCGGATCAGTGCGGGCCCCTCGATTACGACCCCCGACCGGACGGTCGCGCCCTCTTCGACGACGACCCGTCCCTCGAGTTCGGCATCCGCGTGGACCTCGCCCTCGATCCGCCCGTCGAGTTCGGCGAGTTTCCACTCGTTTGCCTCGAGCAGCTCCCAGGGCCGGCCGACGCCGAGCCAGCGCTCGACGTTCACCGCACGGACGTCGCGCTCGGCGACGAGTCGTTCGACGACGTCGGTGATCTCGTACTCGCCGCGCTCGCTCATCTCGACGTCGTCGAACCACGCCGTGGCTTCGGCGGGGAAGTGGTAGGCGCCGACGTTGACCCGGTCGCTGGGCGGGTCGTCGGGCTTCTCGACGACGTCCGTCACGCGGTCGCCGTCGAGAGAGAAGACGCCGTACGGCCGGGGGTCGGAGACGGTGTAGGCACCGAGCGAGGGCGTGTGAGAGAACAGCGAGTCGACGGCGGCCGTATCGTAGAGGTCGTCGCCGTTGAGGACCACGAAGTCGCCCTCGACGTACTCGAGGGCCTGCTCGACGGCGTGGGCGGTTCCGAGCTGCTCTTCTTGAACGGCGTACTCGACGGGCACCCCGCGATAGCTGTCGCCGAAGTACTCCCTGACGGTGTCGGCCTCGTAGCCGATCACGAAGACGAGTTCGTCGGCGCCGGCCTCGACGGCCGCGCTCGCGGTGTGGGCGACCAGCGGCCGGTCGGACACGGGCAGCATCGGTTTGGGGAGCGAGCCCGAAAGCGGGCGCATTCGGGTGCCTTCGCCTGCGGCGAGGATGACGGCGTGCATCGGTACTCCCGTTTGTCGGATGGGCCGTATAATTGTGCGGGATCGCCCGTCGAGGACCGCCGTTTTCCCGTTGAACTCGGGACGATTCGGGCGAAGGGTCGGGTAAACACGGTGTTTCCGACCCGTCAATTCAGTATTTCCGAGGGAAGTGGCGGTGAGGGCGGGGATTTCCGGCGGGCGTCTCCTCGGCCGGCAGTGGAGCCGGTCGGCCGTGAACGAAATCGCCGATTTCGGGGTCGATCGGTTATGCGACCGATAGTAAATAGCCGAACGCCGGTACACGATAGTGATGTCGTCGGATTCATCAGACGAGAAGTGGACGCCGATGGCCGCCACTGGGGAGACGGCGGCGCCCCGATGTATCAGTTGTGGAACCCAGGTCACTCCCCAGTTCGCCCGCGTCTTCGGCGACAACCGCGACGTGGTCCACGCCTGTCCCGACTGTTCGACGTACCGCGAGATGAAGACGGCCGACTTCATCCCCGAAGACCAGCGCTAATGCCGGTCTACGAGCCGGGTCCCGTCTCGGCGTCCCGGACGATCCCGCTTGCCTCGGACGCGAGTTCGTCGGCCCGCGTCTCGTCTCTCGCCTCGGCAGTCACCCGGATCAGCGACTCGGTGCCGCTGGCCCGCAACAGGAACCAGCCGTCGTCGGTCTCGACGCGGACGCCGTCCAGGGTCTCGGCGTCGGGATACTCCGAGAGCACCCGCTGTTCGATCCGCTCGACCACTGCAGCCTTCTCCTCGACCCGGATCGAGTCACGCCGGATCGGGTAGGTGTCGATCCCCGCGACCAGTTCCGAGAGCGGCCCCCGGTCGGCGACCAGTTCCGCGAGCCGACAGGCCGCCAGCGGGCCGTCGGGACACAGCGTCTGGTCGGGCCAGATCCAGGCGCCGCTGGGCTCGCCCCCGAAGACGACGCCGGGCTCGGTCGCCCGGTCGGCGACGTAGACGTCGCCCACCCTCGTCCGGATCAGCGAGGCGCCGACCGCCGCGACGGCGTCCTCGACCGCGAGGCTCGTATCGACGGGAACGGCGATCCGGTCACCCTCGCCGGCGGCCTCGCGGGCGAACAGCGCGAGCAGGACGTCCTTGGGGACGAACGCGCCGGTTTCGTCGACGGCCATCATCCGATCCGCGTCTCCGTCGTGGGCGATTCCGAGGTCGGCGTCGGTCCTCTCGACCAGCGCCATGAGCGCGCCCAGCGTCTCGCGGTTCGGCTCGCTGGGACGGCCCGGAAAGCGGCCGTCGGGCTGGGCGTTCAGGGTTCGTACTCCGCAGCCCAGATCGTAGAGCACGTCCGCGGTCACCCCGCCGGCGCCGTTGCCGAGGTCGACGACGACGTCGGGCTCGGAGCCGTCGGGGAGCGAGACCGCCGCCCGGAGGTCGGCGGCGTGGGCCTCGGTGGCGTCGCCCCGTTCGGAAAGCGTCCCGACCTCGTTCCAGGGAGCGAGGTCGTACTCCCCGCTCTCGACGCGCTCTTCGATCGCCTCCTGGTCGGCGGGCCCGAAGGCCTTCCCCGAGGGGAGCCAGAGCTTGATTCCATTGTCGGTCTGTGGGTTGTGCGAGGCCGTGATCACGACCCCCGCGTCGGCCTCGAGGCGGGCCACGCTCCGGGCGACGGTCGGCGTGGCCGCCATCCCGACGGCTACGACGTCGCTCCCACACTCCCGGAGGCCGGCGGTCAGCGCGTCTCCCAGGAAGCGCCCGCTCTCGCGGGCGTCCCGGCCGACGACGACGCGGTCGTACCCCTCGGTGGCGAGCGCCCGTCCGATCGAGAGCGCGAGCGTCGCCGTGACCTCCTCGCCGACGGTGCCGCGAACGCCGCTGGTTCCGAACATGGGTGGCGGTTCGACGGGACGGCCCTTTACACCTCCCGTTTCCTGGAAGTTATTACCAAAAGAAATAACTGTTGCAGTCGTTTATCGGGTGCCTATGTTTCCGAACGATACCGTTCGTATTTATATCTAACCTTCCTACGGAGCGACGATGACCGTTCACGACCTGACCGGGTTCCAGCGGGACCTGCTGTTCGTCATCGCTGGACTCGACGAGCCGAACGGCCAGGAGATCGGCGCCGAACTCGAGGGCTCCCAGGATCGGGAGGTGCTCCACGGGCGTCTCTACGGCAACCTCGACGCGCTGGTCGAGGAGGGACTGATCAGGAAGGGCGAACGCGACGGACGGACGAACCGCTACACGACGACGGAGGCGGGCGAGGCCGCGATCGCCGAACGCTACGAGTGGCAGGCCGAGTACGTCCGTCCCGCCTTGCTCGCCCGGTCGTAAGCTACGAAACCGTCCGATAGCCGTCCACGAGACGGTCGATACCGAAGGTACCGGCCGTGACCTCGTAGGTGGTCTCGAGGCGTGGGTTGAACTTCGCCTTGTAGCGGTTGATGCTGGGGACGCCGGCGCCGACGAGGTCGTAGCGGTCGATCCCCGCCTCGAGCCCGTCGCGCATGACCTGCCAGTCGAGCAGGTCGTTGATCGGGAGATCGACGTCCGTATCGGGTTTGACGCCGCCCTGCCACCGGTAGCGGGTGTCCGCCGACTCGATCACCAAGATGCCGCCCGCGAACTCGCCGTCAATCCGGCAGACGTACGGCCGGAGTTCGCCGGCCGGGAGCGCGTCGTACAGCGAGCGCGCGAACTCGGTCGTGAGGTGGAACGGCCGGTCCTGGCCCCGGTAGCGTGCCCGGACCTGCTCGACGATCCGGCCGACGTCCTCGCGGTCGCCCTCCTCGATCCCGTACTCGCCGTCGGCGTTCCGGATGTTGTTCCGGGCGTCGCTGCTGAACCGGTCGAGTAACTCCTCGGGGCTGCCCTCGAGGTCGACGACATAGGTGTGTCGGGGCCGGACGTCGAACCCGTTCCAGACGAACGGCCGGACGTCGGGGTACTCCGCCGCGGTGAACTTGCTGTAGACCGGCGAGATCTCCCCGTCGATCCAGTCGAGACAGCCCTCGAGAAAGCGCCGGTTACGCCGGTCCGCGGTCCGGCGTTTCAGCCCGCCGGTGTTCGCGAGCGCAGGGCCGAGATAGCAGGTCCAGGAGAACGGCGCCGGCGAGAACGCCGCCGCGAGCGGCCCCTTCCGGTACTCGAAAACCGGGAAGAGTCCGACGAGTTCCTGGCCCTTGAACCCCGCGAGGGCGTGGATGGCGGTTCCGGTTTCCTCAGCCTGGAGCCGGAGGGCTTCGCCGCGGTAGAAGGGGTTTGTCCCCTCCGCCCGGTCGACGTGGCGGTCCCAGGTCTCCGGATCGGCCGCTATGTCGAGGACCTCGATCTCGATGCCCATCAGAGGTAACCCAGTTCCGAGAGGCGTTCCTCGACGGTCGCGTCCGCGACCCGGACCGCCGGCGCCGGCTCGTAGTCGGGATACTGCCGATCGCCGACTCCAGCGGCGATCGGCAGCCGCCGTCCGTCCATCGCCCTGTCGATCGGAACGTCGAACAGCGCACAGATCGTCGGCGCGACGTCGAGGATCGTCGCCCCCGCCAGGTCCCCGTCCCCGTCGATGCCGGGCCCGGTCGCGGCGATCACCCCCGTTCGCTTGTGGTTCCAGGGCTCAACCGGCTCGGCGAACACCTCCCCGGAGAGGCCGGCGACCAGGGCGTTGTCGAACCCGCGGGGAACGGTCACGATGTCCGGTCCCCGGTCGATCTCGCTTCCCTCGAAGTACGCCTCGCGAGGGGCGACGTCCGAAAAGACCGGTTTCCCGTCGGGCCCGGAGAGCGCCGAGAGCGCCTCGACGAGATCCGCCCGGACCCGTTCGTACTCCTCGGGCGGAACGGTCCCGTCGGGCTCGCGGCCCGCGAGGTTGATCCGGACACCGAGTTCGCTCTTCGAGCGGACGTAGGCCCGCGAGGCCGGAAAGTCGACCTGTTCGCTCCCCGCCCGGACGGCGTCGTTCGGGATCCGGCGGCCGACGGCCTCCTTCAGCCCGACGCGATCGAGGGCCCCGGCGACCCGCTGGGTGGTGATCCCGACCGTTGCCGCGAGCGCGACCACCCGTTCGAAGGTACTCGGCTCGTGGTCGCCGGCGTCGGCGCCCGAGAGGAGGTCGTTTCGCCAGGCCCGCGACCAGGTGGGCATCCCCTCGCCGCCGCTCTCGGCGTCGACGTACCCCTCCCGGCGGAGGAACTCGTTGGCCCGGAACTCCGTTCCCCCGACGCGACCGATCCCGTGGTCGCTGACGACGAGGACGTTCGCGGGTTCGATCGCCTCGAGGGTCGCCTCGATCTCGCGGTCGACCGCCCGATAGACCGCCTCGACCGTCCGGCGGTCGGGTCGTTCGTGGAACACCGAGTCGGTCTGCTGGAACTGGAGGAAGCCGAAGTCGGGCGAAAAGCGGTCGGCGAGATATCGGAACGCCTCGCCACGACACTCGATGATTTCCTCGTAGCCCGCGATCGAGCCCGTCGGCTCCCCAGTGGCCTGCGGGTAGACGTGATACTCCCCGCAGGCGGCCTCGACGTCCGCTAAGATCCCCTCCGGGTGACACGCCGGGTTCTCGGGCGCGGTCATCCCCGGGATCAGGGCGCCGTCGAACGGCCGCGCGGGGTGGGTGACGGGGGCGTTGACGACGACGCTCCGGTGGCCGTGCTCAGAGAGCAGCTCCCAGATCGCCCGCTCGCGGACGTCGCCCGCGTTCACCACGTCCCAGTCGTATCCATCGAACGTCAGAAAGTCGAAGACGCCGTGTTTGCCGGGGTTCTTCCCCGTGTAGAGGGTGGGCCAGGCGCTCGCGGTCCAGGGCGGGATCTGGGACTCGAGGGGACCACGGACGGCCCCCTCGAACAGCGCCTTGAGCGTGGGCGTCACCCCGCGGTCGAACAGCGGCTTCAGTACCGGAAGACAGGCCGCGTCGAGGCCAACGACGAGGAGGAGCGGATCATCGGCGTGTTCCATACGCGCAGGTGGACGGTTTCGGGCTTTGTTATGCGATGGCTGTTTCCCCGAATCGACGTCCTCCATCCGCCCGAAGGCAGGCGGGTCTCCGCCACGAGAACCCGACCTGCGGGCGAGGCGGGTTCCGGCTCCGTAAGCGCCGCCTGCGAGGACCTCGGGCGCCCGGGGACGGACCGTCGTCGATGGACTCCCGTTCTGTCGCGTCGGGAAAAACTCCGGTGTCGGACGTCGATTCGCCGGCCTCAGAGGACGTAGTCGTCGGCGATCTCCCGGGGCGTGATGAGTTCGAGGTCGCCCGCCGAGACGAGCTCTGCGAGGTGTGCGGCGGTCTCCTCGAGGGCGGCCGCGTCGCCTTCGTCCATCTCGTAGAAGACGATCGTCGTGAGCCCGCCGTGGTCGGCCGCCCAGTCGAGTGCCCCGATCATCTCCTCGGCGTCGAGGTTTCGCTGGCCCTCGTGGCCGGAGATGCGTGTGAGATTATAGGGGTTGGTCGCCATCCCCTGGCATCTGTGGCGCCCTCCCCAGGCGATGTCGTAGTTCTCCGCGACGAGGTCGTACATCTCTTCCGTGTACCACCCGCCGGGGAATCCGAAGTACCGCGCGTCGTCGTACCCGTGTTCGTCGAACCACTCGAGGGGCTCGAGGACGTGTGATTCGAACTCGTCTCCCTCGACCCGGTTCAGGTGGCGACCTCGCGTGCCGACGGTGCCGAGCGACCAGCCGGCGTCGACGAGTTCGGACAGCTGATCCTCGGTCATCCGACTGCCGGTCGCCGCCTGACTCGCGCGGATCCTGGCGGTCGCGACGAACGTCGTTGCCGTCAGGCCGTGGTCTTCCATGATCGGGAACGCGTGCGTGTAATCGGACTCGTACCCGCCCTGGAACTGGATCATCACTCGCCCGTCCTCGATCCGGCCGGTGAAGTGGAGGTCGTCAACCCAGATCTCCCCCGCGTAGCCCTCGCCCGTCCAGTAGCCGATCTGGATCTCCGTGATCGCGCTCAGATCCGGCTCGCCGGAGATCTGGGTGTGTCCGAAGTCGTGTCTGATGAACGGCCGCCCCTCGTGGATGTACTGCTGGAACTGGAGGTAGTTCCCGTCCTCGTCGTACAGTTGGATGATCGGGCTCGCCGAACTGCTGGTCGAAAGCGCCAGCCCGGGAACGAGCTCCTCGACGTTGATCGGGTCGGACAGCTCCCGTCTGATCCTGACTCGATCCTCGGATTCGGACGCCGTCAGGCGGGCCGACTGGGAACCCGTAGATGCGCGGTCCGCGTCCGCCTCGAGCGTGCCGGCAACCACCTCCCAGGCGTCGAGATCCTCGAAGTCGTCGAAGGTGGCCCCCCTCTCCGGTTGTCCGGGTGCGGTCGTTTCTTCGGTTTCGTTGGTCTCGTTGCCGTCCTCTTCGGTTTGGTTGGTGTCGTTGGCTTCTTCGGCTTCCTCGGTCTCGTTTGCTTCCGCGGTCTCGTTCGTTTCTTCTTCCTCTGTTTCCTCGTCGAAGTCATCGGAGTCGTTCGTTTCGGTCTCTGCTTCGGTTTCGTTGTCACCGCCATCGGTGTCGTTCGCTTCGCCTGCAGAATCGCCCGTGTCGTCGCCGTCGGCGTCCCCGTCCTCGGTCTCCTCGTCGAGGTCGGTTTCGCCGTCGATGGGAATACTGTCGCCCGTGCAGCCGGCGATCCCGATCGTGGCGGTCACTGTCGCGGTCGTGAGATACGTACGTCGTTTCATGGGTGCTGTACCGCCCCCGAATCCGGCGCTACACATTGTTATAGAGGGCTAACTTGGGGCCCAAGCGACCGCGTGCGGAGAGTCACGCGCCTCCGTGACACGGACTGCTGAACACCGGACCCGACGGACCCGTGATCCGTCCCGGGTTTCGCCGGACGCGGAGACGGCGACCGTCTCCGCCGCTCGTTTCGGATTTAAAGGCGAGACAGCCAGCGCTGGCGGTCGTCGAACGATGGGGCTCGAGCCGGACGGACCCGGCAGAGCGGACGGCCCACGCACGGTACGGCCGGAAGGTAGGGGACGATTTCACCGGCGAAGGCATCGGATACGTCCGGTGTGGTCGGCCAGCGACCGTCTCCAACGCGACTGGCGCGGTGACCGGCTTTCACGCCCGTCCGTCGGTTCTCGATCACGCTCACGTTCTCCCCGTTCACTCGGTCTCGACCGGCTCCGAGAGGCCCGCGAGTACGTCGTCGGCGACGTCGTACGTTCCCTCGCCGACCCGTTCGACCAGCCCCGCCGAGCGAAGCTCCGAGAGCAACCCCTGGACCGCGACCGTCGAGCGACCGACCCGGCCCGCGACCGCGTCCGTCTCGAGGGGCCCGTCCCGGATCAGGGCCGCAAGCGCCGTCCGTCCGGCTGGCTCCCCACACCGCGAGTTCGAATACGCCTGCTCCAGTCCCCCGGCGACGGCCGGCAGCGAGAGCAGTTCCTCTAACTCGTCGGCCTCGTTTGCGACGACGAACTCGCTCCCGTCGCCCTCGATGGGCTCGGACCGCCTGACACCCGCGGCGCCCTCGTCCCCCTTCGCGTGATTCGGGGTGTACCCGAACTCGACGTCGTTGCCATCCCCCTCGATGATCGACATGCCGCCGGCGGACTCGCGACCGGACTCCTCTCTCCCCGAGGACTCGCTCGCGGGCTCCCCGCGTTCGCCCTCGAGTTCCTCGACCCGGCGACGGAGGCGGTCGGTTTCGGCCTCAAGCTCGCCGATGCGCTCGTCTCGCTCCGCCAGGTCCTCGGCGAGGTCGTCGCGTTCGCGTTCGAGTTCGACGAGTTCCTCGTGGAGTTGGCGTAGCTCCTCGCCGCCGGTCGGGAGTTCGGCCTGGATCGTGTCCGGTCGTCCGAGGGCGTCGGCCATCCGCCGGGCCGCGTCGCCCACGTCCTTTGCGTCCTCGAGCTTTCCCTTCAGGCTCTCGATGCGTTGCTCGCGTTCGGAGAGTTCGGCTTCCAGCTCGGCGACCCGGTTTCTCTCGCGTTCCTTGCGCTCGGAGATCCGTTCCAAGTCGCCGACGAGGTTCTCCGAGACCGATTTGAGATCGGGGCGCTCGAAGTCCTCGAGCCCGGGGGTCGCGCCCGCGTCGAACGTCCGCTTGCGGCGAAACTGGATCCGGCGGACGTTCTCGTCGGTCCAGTCGGTCTGGACGAACGCCTGGCCGTCGCCGAGATCCGAGACGCGGTCGGCGTACTCGCTATCCATGATCCGGCCGACGACCTTGGTGTCGTTCTCCCAGGTCAGCCGGTGCCAGACGAGCCAGTTTGCCTGCGTGATGAAGTCCTTCTTGACGTCGGCGGGCCGCTGGCTGATCCCCATGATTCCCAGCCCGTGTTTTCGACCCCGCTTTCCGATCTTGATCAGCATCTTTCCCGTCTCACCGACGCCTCCACCTTCGGGGATGTACTCGTGGACCTCCTCGACCACCAGCAGGAAGGGTTTTTTGAGCTTCTTCTCCTTGACGAACAGCTGTCGGGCGGTCTCGCGCAGGAGGTCGTTTG
Source organism: Saliphagus sp. LR7 (assembly GCF_003344565.1). Taxonomy (NCBI): domain Archaea; kingdom Methanobacteriati; phylum Methanobacteriota; class Halobacteria; order Halobacteriales; family Natrialbaceae; genus Saliphagus; species Saliphagus sp. LR7. The sequence goes on from NZ_QPND01000007.1 coordinate 87,515, forward strand.
CGACCTCCTCGTCGAGATAGCCCGAGACGTCTAAGATGACCGGAACGTTCTCCTCTAAGGCGAGTTCGGCCATCTGCTCTGCGTGTTCGGGCCCGATCTGGATGTCACACTCCTCGTCGGCGCCCGCGTGGAGCATCTCGTACTCCTCTTTCAATCCATAATACTCCCCGTCGGTATCGACGATCAGCAGGGGAAAGCCCGACTCGAGCAGTTCCTCGGCGATCACCGACGCGGTGTTTGACTTCCCCGATCCCGACTTCCCGGTGACGAACCCCCGCCCAGTGAGCAACTGGACGACGGGGAGGGCGACGTCCGTACCGGAGGTGGTCTCGCCGACGACGATCTCGCGGTCGCTCACGCCGCTACCTCCCCGGGGCTCTGTCGGACGGTCATGTATCGTACGGACCGGGCGCGCGAACTTGAAGATTGGCCTACGCCTCGATGCGCTCCCGGCGCCTCGCTACCCGCCGCTCGTAGCGCTCGCGGTCGTCCGCGGGGAGGGCCTCCCAGCGGTCGGTGAGCCGCTGGGCCTCGGGGATCGGCTGCCAGGCGTCGGCCGCGAACGGCTCCCCGAGGGCGACTGCCAGGTCAGCGGGGGTCTCGCGTGCGAGACACGCCGCGAGCGCGACGGGTTCGTTGATCGACTCCGCCCCGCCTCCCTCGCCGTGGCGCTCCCGGAGCCGGTTTCGGAGCCAGAGCTCCCGGCCGGTGAGCGGGACCCGCTCGACGGCGACCCGGGGGTCGCCCGCCCACTGGGGGAACTGCTGGGCGTCGCGGGCGGCGCCCCCGAAGCTGTCGATCCGTCCCGGCTCCTCGACCGAGCAGAGCCCGTAGCAGGGTTCACAGAGGGGAACGAGGTTCTCGAGGGCCCACCGCTGTCGCTGGCCGCCGTCGGCCGTCATCGATGCCGGCATCTCTCCTGGCGTCGGAAGCGGGTGGACGTACGCGAGGTCGTCCTCCTCGGTGTGGGTCGTCCCGATCCCGGCCAGACACCGGCCGCACCGACCGCCGTAGAAGGCGAGGAGCGCCTCCTGCCGGGCGGCGAAGTCCGCCGGCGCGTCCTCGAGACGGTCGCCCTCGCGGTCGATCCCGAACTCGCCGTAGAGCTGAGAGCGGTCGTCGCGGAGGTAGGCGGTGTTGTACGGCGCGGTCGTGTGGCCTGCATGGGATGCGTACATTGGCTCTAGGTGCGGAGTCGGTTTCCGTCCGTCCGCGACGGACGTCGGTTGCGCACGCTACGGGTCGTCGTGGTCCGGCCGAACGCGTCCGCCGTCGCGGGAGCGGAGCGTTCGTTCGGATCGGGGCCTATCTTCCACCCACACATCCATATTTATGGCCTATTGTATTAAATATTCTGGTTATATGGCCGTTTAATTCAATAACTCCGGTTCACGTCCCGAGACGTGGACGATCTCACACTCGAGTGGCATGGTATGACTCACCTAAGAAACGATTATGTTAATCCCCCCGGATGTTCCCGCCAGGGCCACACAGTGGCCGTTCCACCGATGACCTCGCTTCCGACCCACCTCGCGTTCGCGGCGCCACGGAGCGCCGCGAGGGCGAATCCGACCCCGATGCCGGCTCCCTCCGGTATCGGGATCGGGTATGGCTCGGGCGGGGCCGTCGGCTTCGACTCCGTCCGCGCCGCGTAGGCCCGTTCTCCTGGCCGGACGGAGGTCCGTTTCACATCCCGTTGTCCCCCCGACGGCCAGTCCGGAGCCTGCGCGTATCCCTGCAGTGACTGGACTGGCGGGCACCGTGCCCGACCCGAGTTCGATCCTCGGCGGGGACCTCGATGAACCACCTACTGACGGCAACGCTCGCAGTGCGCGTCCCGGTCAACGCGACCGGCGACTTAGCGGAGGGTGCCGCGACGGTCCTCGCCCGCCTAGACGCGGTCGAGCGGGTCGAAGAGACGGATGTACGGGGTCTTCAGCCCGGCCTGAACGACACCGTCGTCGACCTCGAGGTCCGACTGGCGGTCGCCGACGACGTGGCGGCCGCGAGGCGGGAGATAGAGAGCGGCGTCGGCGTCGTCGGCGTCGAAACCGTAGTGTGCGAGGAGGAGCCGACCGAGGCCGAACCCCCGGCCCAACCGCCTCCGGGTGTCGGCTAATCGCGATCGATCGTCCGCTCGGTGACCGAGATCCCTTTCCGACCGAGATGCTGGAGCTGACGCCGCGCGAACTCCTCCTCGCGGGTGCCCCGGGTCGCGAGCACGTACACCGTCGCCCCGCCCGCGGGCCGCATCGTCCGGCCGGCGCGCTGGGTGCCCTGCCGGCGTGATCCCCCGAGACCGGAGGCGACGACCACGACGTCGGCGGTCGGCAGGTCGATCCCCTCGTCGGCGATCCGGGAGACGACCAGCCGGTCGCGTTCCCCCCGGCGGAAGGCATCGAACAGCCGCCGGCGCTCGGCGTGGGGCGTCTCCCCGCTGACGAAGGGGACGTCGAGCGCCGCCGAGATCGCCTCGCCCTGGTCGAGGTAGTCGACGAAGACGAGCGCCTTCGCCCCGGGATGGGAAGCCAGCAGGTACCGGATCTCGTCGATCTTCCCCGGGTTTTCGCCCGCCAGTCGGTAGCGCTCGCGGCCCTCGGCGGCGGCGTAGGCGTTTTCGGCCTCCTCCTCCCAGGGGACGTACCGGATCTCGAGTTCCGGCTCGGCGACGAACCCGGCCGAAAAGAGCGCCTCCCAGTCGGTGCCGATCGGCGGCCCGACGAGGGTGAAGATCTCCGACCCTCGGTCGTCCTCGCGGATCGCGCTCGCCGTCAGTCCCAGCCGGTGGCGCGACTGGAGGCGCGCGCTCCGGCGATAGACGTCGCTCGGGACGTGGTGGACCTCGTCGAAGACGACGAGTCCCCACTCGCGGTCGTCGAACAGCGACCGGTCGCGGTCCATCCCCGCGATCTGGTAGGTCGCGATCGTCACCGGCCGAACCTCCTTTCGCCCGCCGTGGTACTGGCCGATCTGGTCGGGTTCCAGACTCGTCAATTCGACCAGGGAATCGGCCCACTGGCGGACCAGCTCCCGACTCGGGACCAGGATCAGGGTCTCGCCGCCGACGTGGGCCATCGCGCCCATCGCGGCGACGGTCTTCCCGCTTCCCGGCGGACCGACGAGGACGCCCTCGCCGGCCTCGGCGAACCGATCGACCCAGTCGCGCTGGTAGTCGCGCAAGGAGACCGAAAGCTCGATCTCCAGGGGATCGCCGCCCGCCAGATCGCGCTCGTCACGGACGGGATACCCCGCCTCGTAGAGGAGCCGCTTGATCGCCGCCTCCTCGCCCTCCCGGACCCAGTCTTCGGTCTCGGAGATCGGGGCGTGGATCTGCTCTTCGTCGAGTTTCTGGCGGGCGACGTTGCCCATGATCTCGGGGCTGGCGGCCTCGAGAACCGTATAGCCTTCCGGATGGCTCCGGAGGGTGAACTGCCTGGCGCGGTCCCACTGGCTCTCGACGAACGCCTCGAGCTCCGCCGATCGTTGCCCGAGTGCCTGGCGCATCGTCCGTCGGAGGGCCTCGATCTCCTCGTGGGGCGCCCGCCAGACGTCCTCGGCCCGGACGACGTACCGGTACCCCCGCTCGCCGTTGGTGTCCGCGAGATGGGCGAACGACGAGAGCTGTGCTCGGGTGAACTGGTCGGGGCGGTCTACGACGATCTCGCGGCGTTTGGGGAAGACGACGACCCGTTCGCGCGCCGTGAGGTCCTCGAGTTCGCTCGGATACCAGACCACCGGATCGGTCGACACCGACAGGCGTTCGAGTTCGCCCCGCTCGGCGAGGGAAGCGAGGCGGTCGCTGGCCTCGCTCTGGTCGATCCCGAGGGCGTTGGCGACCGCGGAGGCGGTGAGCACCGGCCGGCCCTCCCGGCCGGAGACCTCGTGGAACGTCGAGAGCGTGAACTCCCCGACGTCGCTCTCCCCTCGCTCCTCTCCGTCGTGGCGTTCGTCCGGCCGGCCGCCCCCCGATCCCCCGCCGGCCGCCGGCTCGTCGTCGGTCACGGAGGAGGTATCGGCGTCGCGGGTAAACCGGTTTCGTTCGGCGGGACGTCAGGAATCCACGGAACGATCGACGAGAAGGGAGGGGGAGCGAACCGCAAGAGCCCGTGTTTGCTCGAGCCCGGGCGCGTCGACCGTGACGCCGACGTCGGTCTGGGCGGGAACGGTAATGCGCTCGGTCGTATCACCGACGACGACCTCGACGGGGCCGTGGTCGGCAGGTATGGAAACGACGCCGTCGCTGTCGGTGACTGCCTCGCCGACGGTCTCGCCGGTCCGCGGGTCGACGAGCGTGACGTCCTCACCTTCGACGGGTTCGCCCTCGTCGTCGGTTACGGTGACGTCGACCGGGCTTTTCGAGACACAGGCTCCCGCGATCCCCAGACTGAGAAGCAGTAGGCACACGAGCACCGCGATCAACACCACCCGTGCTCGCCGCCGCCGGGGCCGGACGAGCCGGGCGCGGACGACGACGCGGCGTAGTACCCCGTGCACTACTGTCTCTCATCGCTCCCCATACATATCGCGTATATTGAAAGTACGGGTAGTGGAAAAACGGCTCGGGGTCCGTCATCGATGAGGGCCTGCCATCGGGAGAGGCCACCCCCGTTTACGGCGTCATCACGACCTTGATGCAGTCGTCTTCCTTGTCGTTGAAGGTGTCGTAGAGGTCGGGACCGTCCGCCAGATCGGCCTCGTGGGTGATGATCGCGGAGGGGTCGATCTCGCCGCCCTCGATCCGCTTGAGGAGGGGGTCGAGATAGGCCTGGACGTGGGTTTGGCCGGTGTTCACGGTCAGGGCCTTGTTCATCAGCGGCCCCATGGGTGCGCCGTCCATCTCGTCGATGTAGACGCCGGGAATCGAGAGGGTGCCCCCCTTCCGACAGGATTTGACGGCCTCCTGGAGGACGTACGGGCGGTCGGGCTCGTCGTGGCTGCCGGCGCAGGTGTGGTGGGCCTCCGAGCCGACGGCGTCGATACAGCCGTCGGGCCCGCGGTCGTCAGTCGCGTCCATCAGCCGGTCGTAGACGTCCTCCTTCTCGTAGTCGATGACCTCCGTGTCGGCGTGGCCCTCGGCCATCTCGAGGCGCTCGTCGATCCGATCGACGGCGATCACGCGCTCGGCGCCGAGCATCCAGGCGCTCCGGATCGCGAACTGGCCCACGGGGCCACAGCCCCAGACCGCGACCGTGTCGCCGTCGTCGATCTCGGCGTTCTCGGCGGCCATGTACCCCGTCGGGAAGATGTCCGAGAGGAAGAGCACCTCCTGGTCCGAAAGCGAGTCGTTCTCGACTTTGATCGGGCCGACGTCGGCGTGGGGTACCCGGAGGTACTCGGCCTGTCCGCCGTCGTAGCCGCCCAGGGTGTGCGAGAAGCCGAAGAGGCCGGCGGGGGAGTGGCCCATCGCCTCCTTTGCCATCTCGGCGTTGGGGTTGGTCTCGTCGCACAGCGAGTAGAGGTCGTTCTCACAGAACCAGCAGTCGCCACAGCTGATCGTGAAGGGAACCACCACGCGGTCGCCTTCCCGGAGTTCGTCGACGTCGTCGCCCACTTCGACGACTTCGCCCATCGGCTCGTGGCCTAGGACGTCGCCTTCCTGCATGCCGGGCATGAAGTCGTTGTAGAGATGGAGGTCGGAGCCACAGATCGCCGTCGCCGTCACCTCGATGATCGCGTCGGTCGGTTCCTCGATCTCGGGTTTCGGGACGTCCTCGAGCCGGACGTCGCCCTCGCCGTGCCAGGTGAGTGCGTCCATTGGTTACGAATTCGCGTCCGCGGGTCGGTCGTCGGCGCTGTTCGGGACCGGGTGCGCTCGTCTCGGGGACCGGATCATCGTCTCACTGTCGGCCGTAGGGCGACCCGTCCGGTAAAGGCAGAGCCTGTGTGCGCACCCTGGCTTTCCGTCCCCGATCGAAACACTGAGCCGATCGCTCTCCGGGCCCGGGCGAACGGTCTCGCGTCCGATCGCCGGCCCCGTCGATCCCGATACCGGATGGGTTTTTGAGACGTCGGTGCGTACCCACGACCATGCTCAGCGGGGTACTGTCGCGGCTCCGCGCATGGCTTGCGGTCGAGGACCCCGAGGACCGAATCGAGGGTACCGGCGAGACGATCGCCTCGCCCCAGCACCGCCGGAACCGGGAGGCGAGGCGCGAACTCGAGAGCGGTGACCGCTACCCCGACCACGACCGGGAGTGAGCGGGGCACGCGGGTTTTTTGTCGCGGGGGCGAGTCGCCGTCGGTATGGACCGTGACGAACTCGCCCCCGCGATCGACCACACCGTCCTCGGGCCGGAGACGACGCCCGCCGACGTCGAGCGCGTCCTCGATGAAGCCGACGAGTACGGGATGAACGCCTGCATCCCGCCGTGTTACGTCGCCAGTGCGGCCGACTCGCACCCGGAGGTGACCGTCGCGACGGTCGTCGGCTTCCCCCACGGCAACAACGCCGCGGAGATCAAGCGCCGCGAGGGCGTCGTCGCCTGGAAATCGGGCGCCGACGAACTCGACGTCGTGGCGAACGTCGGCCGGCTGAAAGCCGGCGAGGACGACGCCGTCTCCGAGGAGATCGCGGAACTCGTTGCCGCCGTCCCGGTGCCGGTGAAGGTGATCTGTGAGGCGCCCCTCCTCACAGAGGGAGAACTCCGGCGGGCTTGCGAGGCCGCCCGCGAGGCCGACGCCGCGATGGTCAAGACCGCGACGGGCTTCGCGGACGGGGGCGCGACCCTCGACGACGTCGAACTGATGAGCGAGTACCTCCCCGTCAAAGCCAGCGGCGGGATCGGCAGCTACGAGGAGGCGGTCGCGATGATCGAGGCCGGCGCCGAGCGGATCGGCGCCTCGAGCGGGGTCGAGATCGTCGAAGGCGCACCCGAGTAGCCGGCTACTCGCCGGCGAGGATCCGATCGAGGAGGTTCGAACTCCCCCCGTTCATCGCTGACCGGACGAGCAGGTGCCCGCCCAGCACGGCGGGGCTGATCACGGCGTCGGCGCCTGCGCGCTCGAGTTTCCCGGTGTTTTCGCGGTCGGTCGCGGCGGCGACGATCCGGATCTCGGGGGCGAGTTCGCGGGCCGTCAGTATCGCAAGGGCGTCCTCGGCGTCGTGGTTGGTCGCGACCAGCGCCGCGCGGGCGCGGTCGATTCCCGCCCGCTGGAGGGGCGCCTCGTCACTGGGATTTCCCCTGACGACGGGGACGTCGCGTTCGCCCAGTTCGTCGGCGGTCTCCCCGTCCCGGACGACGACGGCGAAGGGGGTCTCCGCCCCCAGTTCGTCGATGATCGGTTCGGTCAGTTCCCCGTAGCCGAGCACGAGGACGTGGTCGTCGAGTTCCGCGAGCTCCGATTCTGTCATTTTTCCGAGTGTCTTGGTGAGTCTGGCCTGGATGGCGGGGCCGACCAACGCCCCGACGGCGATGCCGAAGCTGGCGACCCCGAGGACGACAACGGACATCGTAAACAGCATCGCCTCCTCGGTCTCGGGACCGATGTCGCCGTAGCCGACGGTGCTCGAGGTGATCAGCGTGAAGTAGAAGGCGTCGAGCAGCGTCGAGAGCCCGTCGAACTCCTCGCGGAGCGTGTAGGCGCCGACGGTGCCGTAGAGTTGGACGCCCGCGAGGGCGCCGCCGGCGGCAATCTGGGTCGTCGAGAGCGACAGCTGGCGGTCGAACCGCCGGCGGGTCAGAAGCAGCGTCGGAATCGAGAGCACCGAGAGCGCGATCAGCGGGACGGAGTAGGGACTGCCCTGGAGCAGTCCCTGGATCGCCGTCACCGGCAGGAGCACGAGCGTCGCCCACCAGCCCGCCCGGAGCCCCCGCCGGAGCGCCAGTGCGCTCGCGACCATCAGGAAGCCGGTCAGCGCGCCAGTGAAGCCGACCGCGGCCTGGACCGCCTCGGGAACGTGGGGCGCGATCGGGCCGAAGTCGGCGCCGGACTGCTCGATGTTGATGATCCCCGTCACGACCGAGAGGAGGGCGACGACCAGGGCGAGCCAGACGGCTACCCGGGTGGTGACGACCCACCGCCAGTTGTCGGGTATCCGCGCCGTCGCCCGCTCGCCGACCATACTCTCCGCTTGCGGTCGGGAGAGTTAACGCCGTTGGCTTTCGCCCACACCCCATTGCGCGGAGCGGTAGCTACTTGCCGCCCGCGGCGATACCGCCACCCATGCACGTCGAGTGGAAGCTGTTCGCCGATCTCGCCGAACACGCCGACGACCGTACGGTCGCCGTCGAGGTCGCTTCCGGGGGCACGGTCGGGGAGGCCTTAGAGGAACTGCTCTCCGATCGCCCCGCGCTGGCCGACCGCGTGCGCACGGACGGCGGACTCGCCGGCGACGTCTCCGTGCTCAAAAACGGGGCCGATCTGGGCGACGACCTCGACGACGAACTCGAATCGGGGGACGAACTCGCCTTGCTCCCCCCGGTCAGCGGCGGCTGACGACAAAATTAACTCGATTACGACTCCCAGTGTATTTATCCCCCTCGGGCTGGTTACCTGAGTTATGTCCGCCATCGAGGTCTCCGACTCCGCGGAACGCAAGCTCAACGAACTCGCGGCCGACACCGAAGTCGAGGACGTGCTCTGGAAGGCGCTGTACCTCTACGAGCGCAGCGCGGATCCCTCGGAGTAGCCCACCAGTTTTCGCGGACGACATATACCTCCGGTAGCTACGCCTCGGTATGCAGGTCGCACTCCTGACCGTCGGCGACGAGTTGCTCGCCGGGGACATCGCCGACACCAACGCCGCCTGGCTCGCTGCTCGACTCGCCGAACGCGGCGTCTCCGTTCGGGAGATCCTCACCCTCCCCGACACCGTCGAGGTCATCGCTTCCCGACTCGGCGATCTCGCCGAGCGTTCCGACGCGGTGATCGTCACCGGCGGCGTCGGCGGAACGCCCGACGACGTCACGATGGACGCGATCGCGGCGGCGTTCGACGCCCCGCTGACGACCCATCCGGAGGCCCGCGCGGGGGTCGAGCGCACGCTCTCGAAGTACGATGGCGACGTCGAGGTCGACATCGACGCCTGGTCGGCCCTCCCCGAGGGGAGCCAGGCGATCCCCAACGAGGCGGGGCTCTCGCCGGGCTGTCGGATCGAAAGCGTCTACGTCCTCCCGGGGATCCCCGAGGAGATGAAGGCCATGTTCGGCGAGATCGCCGACGCCTTCGACGGCGACCGGGTCGTCCGGACGATCCGCAGCGCCGAACCCGAGAGCGCGCTCGTCGCCGACCTCGACCGGGCGATCGAGCGCTTCGACGTCAGCGTCGGGAGCTATCCCGAGGGCGACGGCGAGGAGAAACGGATCACGGTCCGGGGCGACTCCGTGGAAGCCGTCGAGGCGGCGATCGCCTGGCTCGACGAGCGGGTCTGAGCCCTACCGGGTCCGTTCCATCAGCCCGCGCATGTAGCCGACGGCGTAGAGACGGCCCATGTCGGTGTAGCCGGCCATCGCCTCCGCGCGGTCCTCCTCGCCGGCCATCTTCGCGACGTGGTCGGGCCGGATCGGTCCCGAAAACCCCGCGTCGCGGTAGGCGTCGATCGTCGCCCGCATGTCCGTCGGCCCGTCGTCGTGCCAGGTCTCGACGAATTCGGAGGGCTCGCCCTCGACGTCCCGGAAGTGAACGAAGTGGATCCGCTCCCCGAGACGGTCGATCGCCTCGGGAACGTCCTCGCCCATCGCCGAGAAGTTGCCCTGACAGAACGTGACGCCGTGGTTCGGGCTGTCCGATAGATCGAGGATTCGCTCGTAGCTCTCCAGGGAGGTCACGAGCCGGGGGACCCCACGCACGGGCGAGATCGGCGGGTCGTCGGGGTGGAGCGCGAGCTTTACCCCTGCCTCTTCGGCGACCGGGACCACCCGATCGAGGAAGTACTCGAGGTTCTCCCAGAGTTCCTCCTCGGTGACTCCCGCGGCAGGGTGGTCAGCCCCTCGCTGGTAGAGTTCGTGATCGTAGCCCGTCTGGAGCGAGCCGCCCCGGTCGGGAACCGAGTCGGAGGTCCGGACGACGCCGACGGGGTTTTCGGTCCAGACCCAGCTGTAGACGTCGATGCCGAGTCTGCCCATGTTCCGGATCAGTTCCTGGACGACCTCGATCTCGGCGTCACGTCCCTCGCGTCCGAGGACGGTGTTCGTCATCGGCGGGCGGTCCTCGACCACGTCGAGGGAGAGTCCATGGTCGGAAAAGCGGGTCTTCGTCCGGAGCAGGTGGTCGTACTCCCACCAGGGCTCGTCACGCTCCCCCCAGAAGCGGACGACGGCGGTCTCGACGCCGAGCTGTTTCGCGATCGTCCATCGCCGTCCTGGATGGGGAGGGAGCATCAACGACAGGTCCATGATCGGGGGTTCTCGCCCGCCCATTTATACTCCCGGATCCCGCTTCCTGAGGGCGATCGCGGCCAGACAGACCACCGACAGGAACGCGATGGTACCGACGCCCGCGAGGAGCGCCAGCGACGGCTCGTCGCCTCCCGTCTCACCAGTGGCGCCCGCCGCGTCGTTCTCGCCGTCGGCCTCCTCCTCGGCGCCGGCGTCCCCGTCGGCGAGGGTGACGCCCTCTGGATCGGGGTCCTCGCCGTCCCCGCCGTCGGTCGCGTCACCCGCGCCGTCGGTCGGTTCCCCGCCGTCGACGACCACCACCGCGTCCCGAACCATCGTCGACTGGGGATTGCCGTCGACGAGTTCGACGCTGCTCCCGGTGACGGTGAGCGTCGCGTTCGTCGCCTCGGCGTTCTCGCGCACCTCGAGGGTCGCCGTCGCGATCGGCGCGGTCCCGGTTACCCCTTCGCCCGCGGGCTCGCGGCTCTGGTTCAGCCTGACCTCGCCTCGCTTCTCGTCCACCTCTCGATCGACGGCGACCTCTGCCCCGTCGCCCTCGAGCCACGGGCCCGCCTCGAGATCCGTCACGGAGAGCACGTCGGGGTCGTAGTCGAGGGCGAAGGCGACGGTCCCGACCCCCTCGCCGCCGTAGCCGCCGTGGCTCGTCATGACGATCTCGACGGTCACCTCCTCGCCGGGATCGGCCTCGATCTCGGTCGGCTCGAACGCGAAGAGCGCGACGTTGTCGCCCGCGAGCGCACCCCCGCTGGCGAGGACGAGCGCCGCGGCGGCGGCGACCGCCAGGACGGCGCCGGCCGTGGCGGCGTGTCTCGCTCTCATCAGGCTCCCCCCACGGTCAGCTCGATCGGCTCCATCTCGAGGAAGGCCGTCTCGTACCCCTGGTGGCGGGCCACCTGGGGGACGCCCTCGATGGCGACCGTGAGGGCGTCGCCCTCGGCGAGTTCCGCCACCCCGGCGCCGTAGTGATGGCCGTACTCGCCGTCGATCGTCTGGACGAGATCCGCCTCTTCCACGGCCTCGTCCCCGCGCGCGACGGTCGCGGTCATGGCCATGTCGGCGAGGGGGACCCGGTTGTACGGCGTCCGCGGCGAGACCAGCAGGTACCGCTCCTCGTCGTCGACGAACCGGGATCCGGGCTCGAGCATGGCGGTCACGAGGACGGCATCGTCGCGTTCCGGCGCCCCGAGGAGTCCGGGGTACTCCTCGGCGGGCGCCAGTGCGGAAACGGACTGGGCCATGCCGCGCTCGTCGCCCTCGTGGCCGGAACGGTCGTCGTCCGCGTTCGAATCGTTCCCGGCGTCTCCGTCCCCGCGGCCGTGGCCCGTCGGCTCGAGGGCACCCCGCCGGCCCCACAGCTCCTCGTCCAGATACTCGACGTCGGCGACCGCCTCGCGGAACGCCTCGTCGTACGTGAACTCGAAGGTCGCCGTCTCGAAGGTCTCGAACCGGCCCGCCAGGGTGCCGGTCGTCCGGACGCCGAGGGGTGGGAGTTCGACCTCGACGGCGTAGGTTCCGTCGCCCTCCAGGGTGAGGTTGTCACCGAAGTGGGCGCCCATCCCCTGGGAGATCATCGGCCAGGGCGAGACCGAACCGACCGACTCGCCGTCGTGCTCGAGCCGGAGCCGGGCGCCCGACGCCACGGGGAGGGCGGCCCCCGTCTCGGGCTCCCGGAGAGCGATCATCAGGTGGACCTCCGGGCCGCCCTGGGGCTCGACGAGAGTCGTCTCGCTCCCGTCGACGAGCCAGAACGGGTGGGCGTACGTCACCATCGGCGCGACGGCGTAGTCGCCGGCGCGGGCCGGCTCGAGGCGCTCCATCGTCTCGCGGTGGCTCGGGACGTAGACGGCGTCGGGCGGGTCCTCGACGCGTGCGATCCTCGACGTCTCACCGTCGGCGTCGTCGACCCCCGCCTCCTCTCTGAGCCGGGAGAGACAGCCCCCGCTCGCGCCGACGCCCACCGCGACCCCGACCCGGAGGGCCGTCCGTCGATCCATTCGTCTCGAGTTCGGGTCCCGATCCTCGTAGGGGTTTCGGGCCTCCGACCGGGTGTACCGTCGCCGTCGGCGGCGGGTGGGCTCGGGTGGTCTCAGACGACGCCCCGGACCAGCGCCCCCCATCCCGGCCCGAGCAGGCCGGCGGCGACGGCGACGTACGCCGGCGGCGACAGCGCGAGGAACTCGCCGGTGCCCATCGACGGGCTCGCGAGGACGGTGAGAGCGAGGGCGACGGTGCCGGTACAGATCCCGGCGGCGACCGCCCGGGGGAGCGTCCGGCTGACGAGGCCGACCGCCGCGCCGGCGGCGAACAGCCCGAGCCAGTGGACCCACGCCAGCCCGAGGCCGACGGCCGCGGCGGCGACGACCGCGACCGCCCGCCGCCTCGAGTCCCGTCGGATCGCGAGCAGGGGGGCGGGCGTCCACGGGAAGCCGGCGCCGTCCGTCCTCTCGGGGCTGTCGCGGTCCGTCCCCGAGGGAGTGTCCTCGACGCTCATTCCTCCCGCCCCCGGAACTCGAGGACTCGTCCGTCGTCGGGCGCCTCGAAGGTCATCGGTTTGTGCTCGCCGTCGGCCCACAGCCGGAGCTGATCCGCGTAGTGATCCGAGCCATAGACCCCGCTCTGGCCGCCGGGGACGACCGACAGCGACTCCCCGCCGATCGACGACACCTGGCGCCAACTGCTGCCCGCGCCGGCGCCGTCGTGGACGTTGAAGACGGTCGCGTCCGTGCCGTCGGTCGGATACCGGGGATAGTTCAGCGCCGGCACCTGCCCGCCGAACGGGTGGTCGATCGTCGTCCGGTTGTAGTCGCCGTAGCTCTCCCAGCCCTCGGCCTCAATCTCGTCTACGGCCTCGGCCATCGCCTCGGCGACGACGGCCGCGCGGTCGCCGTCGAAGAACGGGTCGTCGGCGGGCAGGGTCACCAGCGGCCACTCCTGGGGCCACCACCCCTCGTCGAGACCCAGTCGCTCGAAGTCGTCGCTCCAGGTCGCCGCCCGGAACGCCTCGTAGAAGCGAGCGAAGACGAGCGCGGCCGTCGACTCCCGGTCCATCCGGTACTCCCAGTCGGACAGCTCCTCGAGGTAGGGATCGAGGGAGCGGTCCATCCGGTCTCTGGCGTCGAGGATCGCGGGCACGAGGGCCCGTGCCCGGAGGTCTACGGTGTCGTTCTGGAGAGCGACCATGAACTCGCGATCGACGGCGCCGCCGCCCGCGATCCGTTCGTCGAGTCGCTCATAGATGCGGGCCCCGCGAAAGCCCGAGGCGTAGCCCTGGCCGACGGGGAACGCCGGGTCGTCGACCGGCCGCTGGTTGGCCGTAGCGACGTAGTCGGCGTCGCTGACGCCCGGCGTCTCCTCGACGGGGATGAAGCCGCCGGCCGACCAGTCGCTCTGTCCGAACGGCTCGAACCCGGCCCACTCGGCCTCGGCGGCCGAGCCGTCGAAGACGCGGTCGCCGCGAACGACCTCGCCGTCGATCCGACGGATCGGGATCCGGCCGGCCACCTGGTAGTGAACCTCCTCGTCGTCGACGTACAGCGCGTTCTGCGTCGGGACGTCCATCTTCCGGAGCGCCCCGAGGTAGTCGTCGGCCCCCCGCGTCCGGGAGAACTCGTAGATGGCCGCGGACTCCCGGGTGCCGGACATCCCGGTCCAGGCGACCCCGATCCGTCGGCTCTCGCCGTCTACCTCCCGGTCGACGAGGGCGCCGTGGACAGTCTTTCTGACCTCCACCTCGCGGTCCTCGCCGTCGGCGACGCCGATCGTCCGGGTTTCGGTCTCGAACTCGAGCCAGTCGTCCCCGTAGCGGTACTCCTCGCCGTCGGTCTCGTAGGTGTAGTGGTCGACGACGTCGGCGCCGGTGTTGGTAAACCCCCACGCGCCGTGGCGGTTCTCCCCGACGACGACGAAGGGAATGCCCGGGAGCGTGGCGCCGCGGACGTCGACGTCGGCGTTTGCGACCGTGATCCGCTGTTCGTACCACACCGGCGGCGCCATGAGCGTCAGGTGGGGGTCGTAGGCGAGCATCGGCGATCCCGAACGGGTGTGCTCGCCGGCGACGGCCCAGTGGTTCGATCCCCACGCCGGTGGCGGTTCGTGCTCGGCCAGCGCGTCGACGAACGCGGGATCGACGCCGCGCAGCCGCCCCCTCGATTCCGCCTCCCGCCTCCCGTCGCCGGTCGCCTCCCGGACGATCGGCGCGCCGTGGTCGAAGGGCTCCCCGTAGAGCCGGCGGTAGTCGGCGGAGTCGAGACGCTCCCGGAGGACGTCCCGGCGGAGCGCCTCGAAACTCCCCGTCAGCCCCCAGGCGATCTGGGTCCCGACGAGCAGGGTATCGATCGGCGTCCACTCGCCGGCCCCGTATCCGGCGAGTGCGAACTCAAGCGGGTCGGGACCGGCCTCGCGGGCGGCGTTGACGCCGTCTGTGTAGGCCTCGATGAGCGTCTCGGTCCGGCTCCCCGCGAGCGCCGTCTCGGAGGCCGCTGCTGCCCCACGGAAGTCCATCTGTGCGTGAAAGCGATCGGTGTCGACGGCCCGTTCGCCGACGGCGGCCGCCAGCCGACCGTCCATCCGGCGCCTGACGAGGTCCATCTCGAAGAACCGGTCCGCCGCCTGGACGTAGCCGACCGCGAAGTACGCCGCCGGTTCGGTGTCGGCGGCGACGTGGGGGACGCCCCACTCGTCGTAGGTCACGGTCGCCTCGCCGTGGGGGCTGGCGACCGTCTCCGGCGTCTCGCCGCGGGTGCTCCGCCAGGCGCGGCCTGCGGGCGGGGCGAACGACGACAGCAGGTCGGCTGCGGGCGACAGCGCCGTGGCGCCGACGCCGCCGGCAACGAGGGCCCCGAGCAGCGCGCGACGGGTGGAGTTCGCTCGCATCGTTCGCCGATCGGAGCCGGGACGGAAATAACACCACGCCGCTCGCGACGCCGGCTCCTCCCCTCGCCCCCGCGACGAGCCAGGTACTTCCGCCGGGGCTCGGTCGTCGTGACACCGGTCTTACCTATCGAAACACGGCCCGAGGCGCGCTATTCGTCACATATTAATCGATCGGGTCGAGAGGGGGTGGCATGTGGGAACGGGTGACTCGACGGATGCTCCTGGCCGGCGGGGTGGCGGCCGGTGGTCTCGGGATCGCGGGCTGTCTCGGGGAGGGCAGCGACGGGGGGGCTACCGCCGGTGCCGGCGGGTCCGACGGGGGCGGCGAGGACGACGCTACCTACGAGATCTGGGCGCTCGATCGAGGGACCGATACGGGCTACGTCTACGAGCCCGGCGGGGAGGAGGGAACCTTCGAGGAGGTCGAGTCCATCGACTTCGCCGCCGACGACGGCGGGGGGCCCCACACGATCGCGTTCACTGCCGACTACGAGTACGCCGCCGTCGCCTGTACGGCCGGCGCCCGCACGCTCTTCGTCCGGACGGAAGACCGCCGGGTCGTCGGCAGCGTCGAGACCGGTCCGGGATCGCGGTTCGCCGCCTTTACCCCCGACGAGGAGTACGTCGTCGTCGACGTCGCCGGCGCGGGCGCGATCAAGCGGATCGCGGCCGACCTCGAGGCCGAGGAGTTCGGGATCGACGGCGAGATCGTGCTCACCGACAGCGAGACGATCCGGGAGCACGCCGGCGACTTCTCGGACTCGAGCCCGGTCTGTCACCAGCACACCGGGGCAGGCCACTCCTATCACGCCCTGGGTCCGGACTACCGCGACGGCGGCCTCGTCGTCGTCGACCACGCTGACTTCTCGGTCACCGAGGTCTTTCACGGCGAGGTCGATGGCGTCCCGACCAACTCCGGGACGATGCCCCACTACGAGGAGTCGAAGTTCTACCTCACGGCCGGCCGGCCGTCCGACTCCGAGGGGAGCGAGGAGGGTGTCGGCGACTACTACGTTTTCGATACGGAGGGCCACGAGCCGATCGAGAGCGGGTTCACGGAGGGGATCGACGCACACGACCTCCGGTTTACCCCCGACGGCGAGGAGCTCTGGGTGCTCAACCGCGAGACCGGCGACGGGATCGTCCTCGATCCCGGGACCGATGAGGCGATCGCGGAGGTAGCGGACTACGGTCCCGCGCCGGACGTCATGTGGTCCTCGCCCGACGGGGAGTACGTGTTCGTCTCGCTGCGGGGCCCCGAGCAGGCGCCGGGAGACTCCCATCCCGCGACCGGCGAAACACCCGGGTTCAACGCCATCGACGCCGAGAGCCGCGAGATCGTCGCGACCGTCGAACCCGACCCGATCGCGGACTACGGCGCGGACGAGATCGAAAACGAGGACGTCGCCACCCCCGACTTCCACGGCATCGGCGTCCGCCCGATCGGAGAGTTCGACACCGAAATCCCGAACTCGCCGCCGTTCTGAGTCGGGGTTCGTTCGACCTGCTGTGTCGTTTGACTTCGCTCCCGGTGGCCGACATCCGTGTTACGTACAGTATTAGAGCAGACCACCGCTTTAGGAAGACTGTAAGTATCCGTCAGAAAACATCAATACTGCAAGGACGGCTATGGCGATTAATAGCATCAGGCCACTACCGTAATCCGTTCCGACAGCAGCATAGGTGATCAAACCAATACTGGCCGAAATCAGGCACATCGCAAATAGACGTTTATCAGTGGGGGTGTTCATGTGGAAATGTTATCAAGTACAAGTATAAGTTTTCCTCTGTTTGTCACGTTCGCACGCGGATGTGGCGCCGGATTCGGACAAAAGCGCTCAGAAAAAAGACTTCGACGGAGCCGGTGGTTTCGTTCACCGCAAACCGGCGCTCGCTTCGGTCGCGTTACAGCTCCGTGCTCACGTAGGGGCCGTCTTGGCTGTACCCGAGTTTCTCGCGGTAGTACTCCCGGGCGCCGATGCCCGAGATCACGGCGAGTTTCCCGTAGCCCGCATCGCGGGCGAGTTCCTCGGCGCGTTCCATCAGCCGGCGGCCGTACCCTCGGTGCTGGTGCTGGCCGTCCTCGCCAGCCCCGCCGACTGCGACCTCCGATCCGTAGACGTGGAGCTCCCGTACGAGCGCGGCGCCTTCCAGTTCCTCGCGAACCGGGTCTCCGGGAAACCGAAGCCGACAGAACCCGACCAGCACGTCACGGTCGAAGTCTTCGAAGGAAATGAAGTGTTCCGTGCCGCCACAGGCCTCGTAGCTCATCACGTCGAGTTCGATCTCGGCGGCCTCCCGCTCGGACATCCCGGCTTCCCGACACCGGATGCAGTCGCAGGTCCAGCCGTGCTCTTCGAGGCGCTTTCGGGCGAGCTGTCTCAGGTTCGACTTCCAGACGCCGGCCTCGATGTGGTCTGCCGGAATGTCGCGCTGGACGCGCTGGAGGCGCGTGTAGCGCGGGATCATCGACTTGATCTCGGCGACGAGTTCGGCGGCCTCCTCGTTGCCCAGGGGATCGAACTCCCCTTCGTGCCACCAGTCGTAGGTCGCGGTGCCCTCGACGATCAGCGTCGGATAGATCTTGAGGTAGTCGGGGCGCCACTGCTCGTTGTCGAACAGTTCCCGGAAGTCCTCGAGGCACATCTCCTTTGACATCCCGGGCTGGCCGGGCATCATGTGGAAGCCGACCTTGAACGCCGCGTCGCGCAGCCGGCGGTTGGCGTCGATCGACGCCTGCACGCCGTGGCCGCGGTGCATTTCTCGATTTATACGCTCGTAGGTCGTCTGGACGCCGACCTCGACTTTCGTCCCGCCGAGGTCGAGCATCCGGTCGATCTGTTCGGGGTCACACCAGTCGGGTTTGGTCTCGAAGGTCGTCCCGATGTTCCGAACGTCGTTCGTCTCGTTTTCGGCGATCACGTCCTCGAGATACCGCCACTCGTACTCCTCGGGATCCTCCGCGAAGCTGACGCCCTCGGCGGGTTCGGGCTCCGCTCCGGGGTCGAAGTCGTTCATCGCCTCCAGGGCGCGCTTGACGAAGTGTTCCTGGTAGTCGTGGCTCCGGGCGGTCATCGTCCCGCCCATCAGGATCAGCTCTACCTTGTCGACGGGATGGCCGATCTGGCGCAACTGGTTCAGCCGGAGCGTGACCTGCCCGTAGGGGTCGTAGTCGTTCTGGACCCCGCGGGCGGCGGCAGGTTCGTCGCCGGTGTAGCTCTGCGCCGAAGAGAACTCGGAGTCCGGCCCGCCGGGACAGTAGAGACACTTGCCGTGGGGACACCGCTCGGGCGAGGTCATGATCGCGACAGGCGACACCCCCGAGGCGGTCCGGACGGGCTTTCGCCGGAGCACCTCCTCTAGGTCCTCGCGGTGTTCCCGGGGTGCGTAGTCGAGCAACTCGGAGTTCTTCGGCACCTTCGGCGCCGAGTGCTCCGAGCAGGCTTCGAGCTTCGCCTTCTCGACCTCCTCGCGTTCGACCTCGCCGGCCAAGATACGACCGACGAGGGTCTCACAGACCCGCTCGAACGCCTCGGTCTCGGTCGGCGGGATCTCGGTACTCATTCGGTCATCTCCTACTGGCGGCGTCCGGCGAATAAGGGTGTCGCTACCCGGGTCATCGCTCGCGCTCGAGGTGGCGGTCGGTGTCTCCGTGCGGGTTCTCTCGATCCCCGCTCCGGGCGCGCGCCCACTCGGAGGCGTCCTCTACGGTCTCGACCTCGAGCAGCCGTTCGAGTTTGTGCTCGAACTGCTCGTCGGTGAGCTCGCCGGCGGCGTACCGTTCCCGCAGGGTCTCGAGGGCGTCCCGGCGTCCGGGTTCGAGTTCGCGTTCTGCGGGTCGATCCTCGCGTTCGTTCTCGCCCCACCACTCCCCCCAGTCGTCCCAGTCGGTGTCTCCCCACATGCCGTCCCACCACTCGGCCCTGTCTTCCTCGTCGCCGTACAGCAAGGCGACGAGGGGGACGACGACCATGTACCCGATCAGCATGACGGCGAGCCACAGCGAGCCGCCAAAGCCGGAGATCAGGAGCGCGAGCCAGAGTCCGGTGACGATCGTCAAGGCGATCGCCGTCGCGTTCTCCCGGGCGCGGGTCGCGGGATCGCCGCTCATAGCCCCTCGTGTGCGCGAAGAAACGAAAGGCGTTTCGACCGGCGGCCGGTCCGACGGACCGACCGCTCGTCGCCCCCGTTCGGGCCGCGGGCCCGGGTTCGTCCTTCCTGCCGAAGGGTTAAGGCGCGACCGTGGGTAGATCCACCGAACCGAATGTCCCCGGAGCCGGTCGTCGTGTTCGCAGCCGTGTCGCTGCCGTTCGTCGCCGCCCTCCTGATGCCGCTTGCGTTCCGGTTGCTGGGCGAGCGGACGGGCTACCTCGCCGCGGGAGTCTCGCTTCTCTGTTTCGCACTGCTCGCGACCCAACACGGCGCCGAGGGCGTCGTCTCGCTCGCGTGGATCCCCTCCCTGGGAATCTCGCTTCGCTTCGCCGTCGATGGCTGGGCCGTGCTGTTCGCGCTGGTTGCAAGCGGGATGGGCGTCCTCGTCTCGATCTACTCGCCGGCGTACCTCCACGGCGAGTCCGGCCTCGCGAGGTACTACGCCGCCCTGGTGGCCTTCCTCGGGTCGATCCTCGGGGTCGCCCTCGCGGCGGACCTGATCGCACTGTTCGTCTTCTGGGAGCTGACGAGCCTCTGTTCGTTCGTGCTGATCGGTTTTCACACCGAGGACGACTCCTCGAGGTACGCCGCGCGGATGTCGATGCTCGTCACCGTCGGCGGCGGGCTGTTCATGCTCGCCGGCTTCCTGTTGCTGGCCCAGGCCGCCGGCGACCCCGCCTCCTTCGACCTCGCGGCGATGCTCGCCGAGCCCGGGCCCGTCCGCGACTCGCTACGGGAGGCCGGCCTCTTCGTCCCCGCGCTCGCGCTGATCGCCGTCGGCGCGGCGACCAAGTCCGCCCAGGTCCCCGTCCACTTCTGGCTCCCCAGTGCGATGGCCGCGCCGACGCCCGTCTCCGCCTTTCTCCACTCCGCGACGATGGTCAAGGTCGGCGTCTACCTCCTCGGACGGCTCCGCCCCCTCCTCGAGAGCCCCGAGTGGTCGCTGTTGTTCTCGGCGCTCGGGCTCGCGACGATGCTCGTCTGTGCGATGCTGGCCGTGGCCTCGACCGACGTCAAGGAACTGCTGGCGTACTCGACGGCGAGCCACCTCGGACTGATGGTCGCGGGCTTCGGCTTCGCCTCGGGGTACGGCGCCGAGGCCGGGGTCTTTCACCTGCTCAACCACGCACTGTTCAAGGCCGCCCTGTTCTTGATCGCCGGCATCGTCGCCCACGAGGCAGGTACCCGCGAACTCGCGGAGCTCGGGGGACTCCGCCACGAGCTGCCGTTTACGGCCGTCATCACGGCGGTCGTCGCCTTGAGCATGGCCGGCATCCCGCCGTTTAGCGGCTTTTATTCGAAGGAGTTGCTGTTCAACGCGACCGTCGAGGCCGCCGGCCAGATCCCCGGCGCGATCGGCTGGCTCTACCCCGCCGTCGCCGTTCTCGCGAGCGTCTTTACCGTCCTCTACTCGGTTCGCTTTCTCGCGCTCTTTTTCGGCTCGCGGCCCGATGGACTCGGCCACGTCACCCGGCCGGCGCCGATCCTGCTCGTTTCGCCGGCGATCCTCGGCGCCCTCACTGCCGTCATCAGCATCTCGCCCGGGCTCGCAATCGAGACCGTCGTCCAACCGGCCGTCGACGCGACGGTCACGGAGCCCCGCGAGATGCCCCACGTGATCCCCACGTCGTACTCGCCCGCGGTCGGGATGAGCGCGCTCGCGATCGGACTCGGACTGGCCGCCTACCCGTTCTACGGCCCCCTCCACCGGGGTATCGGCGGGCTGTCGGCGGCGATCCCCCCGGTCGCCGCGACCTGGTGGTACGACGCCGCTATCGACGGCCTCGAGCGCGCCGGACGAGGGCTCGCCGCCCGCGTCCAGAACGGGTTGCTCCGGACGTACGCGACCTGGACGCTCGGGGCCACCTGTGCGATCGCGCTCGCGGGCTTCGCCGCGGCCGGGGCACTCTCGGGAACGATGGTCGAGCTCGAGGCGTCGATCCCGATCGCGCTCGTCGCCGCCGTCGCGGTGGTCGCGGCGGTCGCCGTCGTCCGCTCGCCGTCCCACGTCGTCGGCGTCCTCACGCTCTCGATCGTGGGGTTCATGCTCGCGATCGTCTACATCCTCGCGAGCGCGCCCGATCTCGCGCTGACCCAGCTCGTCGTCGAGACGCTCGTCCTCCTGGTCTTCCTGCTCGTCATCGAGGAGATTCCCGAGTCGGCGGAGCTTCCCGTCCCCGAGTTCTCGGAGATGGCCCTCGGGCGGGTCGGCCGGGACGCGGTCCTCTCGCTCGCCGTCGGCGCGACCGCCTTCGTCACCGTCCTCGTCACGACCGACGCCCGCCCCGAGGGGGCCTCCGAGATCGCCCGCTACTACGCCGAGCAGGCCGTCCCCGAGGGTGGGGGGACCAACATCGTCAACGTCGTCCTCGTCGACTTCCGGGCGTTCGACACGATGGGCGAGCTCGTCGTCGTCGCCGTCGCGGCGATCTCGGTGCTGACGCTGCTCGTCATGCGCGGACGGGGTGAGGACGCGTGACGACGGTCGTGATGCGGACGACCGCCCGGGTCGTCGTCCCGATCGTGCTCGTCGTCGCCCTCTCCTTGCTCCTCGAGGGCCACAACCTCCCCGGCGGGGGGTTCATTGCGGGCGTGCTCACGACGACCGCCTTCGCCTTGCTCTATCTCGCCTTCGGCCTCGACTTCCTCGAACGGGGCGTCCTCGGCCGCGAGGTCGAGTCCGGAAAGGCACCCTCGCGGGACCGGGTCGTCGTCGCCTACCGCCGACTGTTCGCCGCCGGGCTCGCGATCGCCGTCGGGAGCGCGCTGGTGCCCCTGTTCTTCGGGGTTCCGTTCCTGAGCCAGACGTACGTCGTGCTCGAGGGCGTCCCGATCTACGGCCACGTCGAGCTCGCGAGCGCGGTCGTCTTCGATCTCGGGGTCTACTGCGTCGTCGTCGGCGGCCTGCTCACGATCCTCTCGGCGGTGGGAGCCGAATGACCGCGATCGTCCTCGCGGCGACCGTCGGCGCCCTCTTCGCCCTCGGCACCTTCCTCATGCTCCGGCGGGACCTGGTCCGGGTCGTCTGGGGGCTCGCGCTCGTCGGCCAGGCCGCGAACCTCTACTTGCTGACCGCGGGCGAGATCGCACCCGCGACCCACGACGCGGTCCCGGTGCTCGCGGGCCACGGCGAGGTCCCCGAGACCGCCGACCCGCTGGTCCAGGCGCTGGTGCTGACGGCGATCGTCATCGGCTTCGGGATGACCGCCTTCGCGCTGGTGCTCTCCTACCGGGTCTACGAGGAACACGGCACCCTGGACCTCGCCGAGATCGGGGGCCGAGAGGTCTCCGAGGGGAGAGAGCGGACCCGGAGCGACGGGGGTGACCGGCGATGACGACGGTCGTCATCGCACCGATGCTCGTCGTCCTCGCCACGGCCGTCCTCACGCTCCTGTTCGGGAGTTACCCCCGCCTCCGGACGGGCCTGGCCCTCGCGGGGACCGCGGGCTACGCGCTCGCGGTCGCCCTGCTGGCCTGGACGGTCGTCCTCGCGCCCGGCGCCCCGGGGATCGCGACCTACCAGGTCGGCGGTCACCCCGCGCCCTTCGGCATCACGCTGGTCGCCGACGGGCTCTCGGCGTTCATGCTCGCGATGGTCGCGACCGTCGGGCTCGCCTCGGCGATCTTCTCGACGCGGTACGTCCACAACATCGGCTACGACCGCCGGACGTTCTACAACCCGCTCTTTCACGTCCTCCTGCTCGGGGTCACCGGCGCCTTCCTCACGGGCGACCTCTTCAACCTCTTCGTCTGGTTCGAGGTCATGCTGATGGCGAGTTACGTCTTCGTCGCCTACTACGGCGGCCCCCAGCACACCCGCGCTGCCTTCCGGTACGTCGCCTTGAACCTCGTCGCCAGCGCCGTCTTCCTGCTCGCGGTCGGCGGGCTCTACGCGACCACCGGTACCCTCAACATGGCCGATCTGGCCCAGCGCCTCGCCGACCCCGCGGCCTACGGGATCGATCCGGTCCCCGTCGTCGGCCTCTTCGGACTCCTACTCTCCGTGTTCGCGCTCAAAGCCGGCCTCGTCCCCTTCCAGTTCTGGATCCCCTCGGCCTACCGGGCGGCGCCGCCGCCGATCACCGCCCTCCTCGCGGGCGCGACGAAGAAGGTCGGGATCTACGCGATCATCCGGCTCTCCTTTACCGTCTTCGCCGGCGCCGACGTCCCCGTCTCGCTCTCGGTCCCCGGCACCGACCTCGGGATCGCGGGTGCCTCCCCGCTCGCGTTCGTCGGCCCCGTCCTGTTCGCGATGGCCGCGGCGAGCATCGCCGTCGGGGGGCTGGGCGCGATCGGCCGGCCCTCGATCGAGGGCGTCTTCGCGTACTCCAGCATCGGCCAGGTCGGCTTCATCGCGCTCCCGGTCGCGCTCGCGGCCGCGGCCACGAGCGAGCAGTTCCGCCGGCTCGCGGTGCTCGCGGCGCTGGTCTACGCGCTCAACCACGCGCTGGCGAAGGCGCTGCTCTTTCTCGCGGCGGGCGCCGTCAGGTCGGCGACCGGAACGATCGCCTTCGACGATCTGGGGGGGCTTGCCGAGCGCGCGCCCGCGCTGTCGATCGCGGTCTTCGTCGGCTCGCTTGCGCTGGTCGGGATGCCCCCGCTGTCGGGCTTTTTCGGGAAGTTCCTCGTCTTCGAGGCGGCGATCCGAGCGGAGGCCGGCGGCGCCCTCGTCGTCCTGCTCGCGGGTTCGCTGCTGACGATCGCCTACGCGACCCGGGTCTGGAACCGCGGCTTCTGGGGCGCCCCATCGACGGCGGTCACTGACGCCCGGATGGACCGGGTCCAGGTCGCCGCGGTCGTCGCGCTCGCGGCCGGCGTCCTCGCGGTCGGGATCGGCTTCGATCCCGTCTACGAGTTCGCCGAGGTCGCCGCCGAGGCCGCCCTCGACGCCGAGGGGTACGCCGAGGCGGTCGATCCGGGGGGTGAGGCGGCGTGAGCGTCCAGGTTCGGACCTGGCCGGTCGCGGGCTGGATCTTCGCGATCCTCTGGATGTTCGTTCGGGGCACCACCCTCGCCCCGATGGCCCTCCTCGGCCAGCTCCTCCTCGGGCTCGCGGTCGGGCTCCCGATCGCCTACCTTTTCCGGCGGCTCTACCCCCGCTGGATCGGGCTCGGGCGGGCCGGGGTGGTGCCGGCGGCGGGACGGTACCTCCTCGACTTCCTCCGGGAGGTGGTGCGTTCGAACGTCGACGTCGCCTACCGCGTGCTCGCGCCGTCGCTCCCGATGGAGCCCGAGGTCATCCTGATCCCGCTTCGCGTCGAGTCCGCCCCCGCGATCACGCTGCTCGCCAACAGCATCACGGTCACGCCGGGGACGATAACCCTGGACTACGCCGAGGAGGCGAACGCGCTGTACGTCCACGTCGTCGACGGCCGCGACCCCGACGGAATCGTCGATCCTATCAGGCGCTGGGAGGACTACGCACTCGAGATGTTCGACGAGGAGGCGTCGTCGTCGGAGCCGGCCCCCGAGATCGTCGTCAGCGGCGGCGACCGGTGGGGCGAGCGGAGTCGCGGAGACCAGGTCGGCCGCGAGAGCCCGGGCGACCCGGGACACGACGGGGGTGACGGGCGTGACGGCGAGTAGCGACCCCGCCGTCCTCCTGGTCGCGATCGACGCGGCGCTGGTCGTCGTCGGTGCGCTCTGTGTCCTCTGTAGCTACCGGGTCATCCGCGGGCCGACGGTCGCCGACCGCGTGGTCGCCCTCGACGCCATCGCGACGAACGTCGTCGCCATCGCCGTCCTCTTTGCGCTCCGGACCGACCGGGGGCTGTTCGTCACGATCAGCCTCGTGCTCGCGATCATCGGCTTCATCGCGACCGTCGCGGTCGCCAAGTTCGTCGATCGCGGGGAGGTGATCCAGTGATCCGGGCCGCCCTCCTCGTCGCCCTGATCGTCGTCGGGGTTTTCTTCCTCACCGTCGGCACGATCGGCCTGCTCCGGTTTCCGAACGTCTACAACCGGATGCACGCGACGAGCAAGCCCACGACGCTCGGCACCGCCGCCGTCTTCCTCGCCGCCGTCGTCGAGTTCGGTCCCGGCAGCGAGGGGCTGACGGCGCTCGTCGGCATCCTCTTTCTGTTCTTGACGGTGCCGACTGGCGCCCACATGATCGCCCGCTCGGCCGAACGGGTCGGCGTCCCCTTCGTCGGGAGCGTTACCTGGCCCGACGAGTCGGCACTTGGGCGCGAGGGCTCGGAGACCGACTCGAACCCCGGTCAGGACGAAAGCGACTGAGAATACGGGCGACTACTCGTCGGCCAGGTCGCCGACCGCGGCGACGGCGGCCTCAATCACGCCCTCGCGCTCGCCGACGAGGAAGGCGACGTAGCCGTCGGGGCCGCCGACGACCCGGACGCCACCCTCGGGGACCGCCGACTCGATCGCCGCGCCCAGTGCGCGGACGTCCACGGGGTCTGTGCTCCGGACGTGGAGTTCGTCCTCGTCGACGCCGATCGTGACCGTCTCCTCGCCGTGCTCCTCGCGTTCGACTCGCGAGAGGGCGTCGAGTAGAAGGCCCGTCGGCGGGAAGTCGAAGCGGTGGGTGTAGGCGTCGGTGTCGAGGACGGTGACCGGAACCCCCTCGGCCTCGCGGCGATCGACGTTCGAGCGGACGGTCTCGAGTTCGTCGCCCAGCTTGTCGCGGAACTGCTCGGAGATGTGGCCCGCGAGCCCGCTCCCGCCGTCGAACAGCAGGTCGGCAATGAGTTCGCGCTTGTCGCTGTAGGACTGGTAGTGTGCCTCCAGAGCGATCGCCTCCCGGCGCTCCGAGCGGGCGGTATCGTCGTAGCCCGCCTCGCTCGCGAGGTCGGCGTACGCCTCGGGGACCCCCTCCCAGTAGCTGATCGCGGGGAGGTGTGCGAGGTCCTCGCGGGCGTCGTCGTTGACGTGGGCAGCGACGTTCGCCGCGAGGGCGGTCGTCGTGATCTCGGCGTCGCCCTCGGCGGCCTCCGAGAAGGCCGGACCGACCGCGACGGAGACGGCCTCGGCGACGGCGCCGTCGCCCCGGCCGTCGTCGATCACGAGCCGGTCGGCGCCGTAGTTCTCGAGGAGCTCGTAGCCGTCGGCGGACTCCGCGGTGCTGCCGGCGTCGGCGAGCACCACGAGGGGGAGCTGTTCGCCGTGGCGGTCGCGGGCCTCGAGCATCGAGGTCGCGTCGCCGGTCGCGGCGTCCATGTCGTAGACCGCGTCGTCGAGCGGGCGCCGCTCGAAGTAGTGGTACTCGGCGTCCTCGCGGGCGTGTTTTGCCCGGATTAGCGGGAGGATCGCCCGTTCCAGGCCGGCGCCGGCGACGTAGCCGTCGGCGGTCGCCGTGTGGCGGACGACGATCGGCCGGGCCTCCATCACCGCCCGGCGAATCGCGGTCGCGGCCTCGACGACTTCCTCTTCGAGGTCGGCGACGGCGTCGTGGTCGGCCAGCAGGGAGACGGCGGCGGGCCGGGCCTCCCGTTCGACGGCCTCGACGAGGCGGTCGGCGACGGTCTCGCGGTCCTCGCCCGAGAGGGGCTCCAAGCGTTCGGTCTCGACCTGGAGGTCGCCGTGGTGGCGCTCGACCTCGCCCTCCAGAGCGACGATCTCGTCGACGTCGACGTCGGGGTAGGCACGGACGCCGGCCTCCTCGAAGGCCGCACACTCGACGGCGCCGGTCTCGTCGCGGAGTTCGAAGACGGTCGGGCCGGAGGTCTGGCGGACGCTCGTGATCTCGCCTTCGAGCCGGACGATCGCGCCGACCTGGTCCGCCAGCGAGTCGACCGTGGTCGGATTGAGCGTCGGCTCGCCGTCCTCGTCGGTCGGATACCCCTCGGCCTCGGGATCGCTCTCGGGCGGGGTCTCGGTCGGCTCGCTCTCGACGTCGACTGCCTCCTCGGGCGTGGCCGCGGTCTCGACTTCCGTGCCGCCGTTTGCGACGGGGTCGTCCGGCCCCGACGTCGGGTCGCCGGCCGCGGGCGAGTCGGCGTGGGTCGTGGGTTCCTCGTCTTCCTCCTCGCTCCCGTCGTCCTCGGGGAGGCGGTCGCCGTCGGGGGCATCGATCACCGTCCCGCGGAACTCGCGGTCGTCCTGGCGGATCGACCAGCCGAGGTCGACGTTGCCGTTGTCCCGGACGTCCAACACCTGGACGTAGACGCTGTCTCCGGGCTCCCAGTCCAAGCTCTCGAGTCGTTGCTTCAGTTCGCTTCGGTGCAACAGGCCCGTGACGTGGTCACCGACGTCGACGAAGACGCCGAAGTCGGCGTAGCCGTCGACCGTCCCCCGGTAGTAGCGCTCGGGGGTGAGCTGTGACGCCGAGGTCCCTTCGAACTCGAAGGCGACGTCCTCCTGATGGCTCGTACAGACCACGCCCTCGACGGACGTGCCGCAGATGATACAGTTACCCATATAGTTCGTCCAAGCAGGTTCGGCCTAAAACGGTTGTCGAAACGCGCCCGCGACGAACGCCGACGCCGACGTTTATAACGCCGCCCTCGAATCGACCGCCATGGAGGTCTTACTCGTCGCCGACGACCTCACCGGGGCCGTAGACGCCGGTCACGGCTTCGCCCGGCGGGGCCACCGGACCGTCGTCGCCGTCTCCGAGCGCGACATCGCTCCCGACGCCGACGATCCCGCCGTCCTCGCCGTGAACACCGATAGCCGCTACGCGGAGGACGACGACGCCCGGGAGGCCGTCGCCCGCGCCCTCGGCGGCCGGGAGGCCCTGGTCGTCTACAAGAAGGTGGATTCGACGCTCCGGGGCAACGTCGCGAGCGAGGTAGAAGCCGCCATCGAGGCGTCGGACGCCGATCTCGCGGTCGTCGCGCCCGCCTTTCCGGCCGCCGGCCGGACGACCCGCGAGGGGATTCACCGGGTCGAGGGCCGCCGGCTCTCGGAAACCGGGTACGCGGACGACGCGAACCCGCCCGGAAGCGACCGGCTCCCCGCGCTCTTCGAGCAGGCCCGGTACCCGGTCGAGCACGTCCCCCTCGAGACGGTCGCGGAAGGCGTCGGCGCGATCCACGAGGTTCTCGAGTCTTCCGGCGAGGGGCCCCGGATCGCCACCTTCGACGCCGCGGACGACGGCCACCTCGCGACGATCGCACGGGCGGGTGGGGAACTCGGCGAGCGGGTCCTCTACGTCGGCAGCGGCGGGTTGGCGGCTCATATCGCGGTTCCAGAACGGGGAGTCGGCGTCGCGGGGGGCGCGGTCGGATCGCCGGACGGATCGGGCGTCCTCGCGGTCGTCGGCAGCGTCGCCGACGCCACGCTCGCGGGGATCGAGCGGGTTCCCGACTCGACGGTGATCGAACTCGACGGGGAGGAGCTGGTCGCCGAACCCGAGCGGGTGGGCCGCGCGGCGGGCGAGCGCGCGGCCGCCCGCCTCGCCCGCGGCGAGCACGCGCTCGTCACCGCCGCGCGGTCGCGCGCCGACGTCGCCGCGACCCGCGATGCGGGAGCGAGGGCAGGCCACGACGAGAACGAGGTCGCGGCGCGGGTCCGGCGCGCGCTCGCGGCCGCGGCGGGCGTCGCGCTCGCGGAAGGCCGACCCTCCGGCCTCTTTCTCACCGGGGGCGACGTCGCACTCGCTGTCTGCGAGGAGGTCGGGATCGACGCGATCCGGCTCTCGGGCGAGGCGGTCGCCGAGGGCGTTCCGTGCGGGCGGGTCGCGGGCGGACCGCTCTCGGGGACGCCACTGGTGACGAAGGCGGGCGGGTTCGGCGGGGAATCGACAATCGTTACGGTCCTGGGACGTCTCGATGGGGGCAGTTGACATGGATCGCTACACCGTCGCCCTGACGATGGGCGACCCGGCCGGAGTCGGCAGCGAGGTGATCGTAACGGCCTGGCCCGAACTCTTCGAGGACGGCCGAACGATGCCCCTGGTCGTCGGGGACGCGGGCGTCCTCCGGGCAGCAGTCGAGAACTGCGGGGTCTCCCCCGAGATCGTTCCGGTCGATCGTCCCGCAGAGGCGGCCGACGTCGGAGGACCCGACACGGTCCCCGTCATCGACCTCGCGAACGTCGACGGGCTCGAGTACGGCGTCGTCCGCGAGGCCTACGGCCGGGCGAGTCTGGACTACGTCGAGCGTGCGATCGACCTCGCGCTCGCGGGCGAGATCGACGCGATGACGACCGCGCCGATCAACAAACAGGCCACGCGGCTCGCGGGCAGCGACCACGCCGGCCACACCGGGATGCTCGCCGACCGAACCGACACCGACTCCTACGCGATGCTGCTGATCGAGGGCGATCTTCGGGTGAGCCACGTCACCACCCACGTCCCGCTCGCGGAGGCCTGCGAGCTGGTCACTCGAGAGTCGGTTCTCGAGACGATTCGGGTCACCGACGAGGCCCTTCGGGAACTGGGGATCGCCGAACCCGGGATCGCGGTCGCGGGGCTGAACCCTCACGCGAGCGACGGCGGCCTCCTGGGGGAGACCGAACGCGAGGAGATCGAGCCCGCCGTCGCGGACGCCCGCCAAGAGAGAATCGCGGTTGAGGGCCCGAAGTCACCCGACACCGTCTACCCTGCGGCCGCGGGCGGCGCCTACGACTGCGTCGTCTCGATGTACCACGACCAGGGCCACATCCCGATCAAGATGCTCGGGTTCGCCGAGGGCGGGCAGGTGTCGGGCGTGAACGTCACGATCGGGCTCCCGATCGTCCGGACGAGCGTCGATCACGGCACCGCCTTCGACATCGCCGGCGAGGGGATCGCCTCCGACCGGAGCCTCCGGCAGGCAGTCTCCGTCGCGACCGAGATGGCGGCGAGCCGCGCGGACGGTCCGGATGGTACTGACGGAACCGATGCGAGAGGTGGACCGAAGTGACCGAGATCCCCTTCGAGGTCCCCGACGCCGGGGCGTTGCGAGCGGCGACCGACGCGACGGTCGGGGACCTCCCCCGGGTCGCGTCCGTCACCCGACACCGCGACCACGACGAGGTTGAGGACGTCGAGCGGGCGACCCGCGAGGCCGTCGGCGACATCGGCGGGTTGGAGGACCTCCCTCCGGGATCGGAGGTCGGGATCACCGCGGGGAGCCGCGGCATCTCCGACATGCCGACGATACTCGAGACGGCGGTCTCGGAACTCCGGTCGATGGAACTCGAGCCCGTGATCCTCGCGGCGATGGGAAGCCACGGCGGCGCCACCGCGGAGGGTCAACGCGAGACGCTCGCAGCGCTCGGGATCACTTCTAGTACCGTGGGCTGTGAGATCCGATCCTCGATGGCCGTCGATCGTGTCGGCGACGATAGTTTGGGACGGCCGGTGTACGCCGCCCGCGACGCCCGGGAAGTGGACGCCGTCGTCCTCGCCAACAGGGTCAAGCCCCACACCGACTTCTCTGGACCGGTCGAGAGCGGCCTCTGCAAGATGGCGGTCATCGGCCTCGGTAAACACCGCGGCGCAGAGTCGCTTCACAACGCCGGACTCGCCGCCGACTTCTCGAGCGTGATCCGGGAACGAGCGGAACTGCTCGTAGAGGAACTCCCGATCATCGGCGGGATCGCCCTCGTCGAGAACGCCCGCCACCGGGCCGCCCACGTCGAGGGGATCGACGCCGGCCGAATCCTCGAGCGAGAACCCGAACTCCTCGAGACGGCCAGAGAAACGCTCGCGACCCTTCCCGTAACCGACCTCGACCTCCTGGTCGTAGACGAGATCGGCAAGGAGATCTCGGGGACGGGAATGGACACGAACGTGCTCGGTCGGACCTACTTCCACGGCGAGGACGAACCCGACGAGCCGTCGATCGCGCGGGTGTACGCCCGATCCGTGACGCCGGCCTCCCACGGCAACGCCCTCGGGATGGGCCTGGCGGACTTCGTGCATCGAGACGTCGTCGCCGACCTCGCGGTCGAGGACATGTACGTCAACGTCGTCACCAGCGGCGAGCCCCGCCGGGCGAAGCTCCCGTTCGTCGTCCCCGACGACGCGACGGCACTCCTGGTTGCCCCCTCGACGACCGGCGTCGCCGACCCCGGCGAACTCCGGTTCGCGCGGATCCGAAACACCCTGGAACCTGACGACCTCGTCGTTTCGGAGCCGGTCACCCGCGAGCTCGAGGACAGGCCCGACGTCACCGTAGGGAAACTCCGCCCGATCGAGTTCTCGGAGGGCCGACTGGAGACGGCGCCGTACGACTGATAGGGTCGGTTACAACGATGTACCGTTCGGTCGCAGTACCGTGTTGTGATCGACGGTGCAATGACTTGTAACCGACCCTATGACGTCCCGATCCGCTCGGCTCTCGGTATGCCGGCAGTAGCCCTTTGGCCGCGTCGTCCGAACTCCGCCCATGACCCTGACCGTCACCGTCGCGGACGTCCACCGGATGACCCCGGACGTCACACAGTTCCGGCTCGTCGCCGACGACCACACCTTCGAGTACGAGCCCGGCCAGCATACCGCGATCCATTTCGAGGACGATGGCGAGGATGTCGAACGTCCCTACACGGCGGCCACTCTACCGGGAACGAATCAGCTCGTCCTGGCGATCAAACGCTACGACGACGGCACCGCCTCGGTCTACATGCACGACCGCGAGCCCGGCGACGAGATCGAGATCGAGGAGGTCTCGGGCAACCTCCACGTCCGCGACCTGGATCGGGACGCGGCCTTCCTCGCGACCGGCACCGGGATCACCCCGATCTACCCGATGCTCAGACAGTACGCCAGAGAGGGTGGCGGGACGGCCCGGCTGGTCTTCGGCGAGCGCGATCAGGAACACCTGATCTTCCGGGAGAGCCTGGATCAGATTCGGGCCGAGCACCCGAACCTCTCGGTCGAGTACGTCCTCTCCGACCGCGAGGACGACCGGGCCTGGAACGGTCGGACGGGCCACGTTCAGGACCACCTCCCGGAGGCCATCGAGGGCCTAGACGATCCCGCCTGCTACGTGTGTGGCGTCCCCGAGATGGTCGTCGAGACCGAAGAGCTCCTCGACGAGGAGGGGATCGACGACGACCCGATCTACACCGAGGGCTGGGAGCGAGACGCCGCCGAGGACTGATCCTCACTCGTCGTTGCCGTCGAACACCGGCGACCCCGCCTCGAGTTCCGCGAGCCCCTCCCGGATCTGCCTCGCCTCGTCGGGAAAGAGCGCGACCTCGACTGCGTTTCCCTCGCCGTCCTCGAAGGCGAGTTTGACGCGCTTGTCGCCGAACTCCCGCGCTTCGGCGCTCTCGACCCCGAACAGCTTCGCGGTCGCGGCCTTCGTCGCCGGCCCGACGTTCTTGAACGCGCCCTCGTCGATCTCTACCATGAACCGGTCGATGTCGATGGTGAACACGCCGGCCCTTCGGCGGGACAGGGTAAAAGCTGGGGCAGTCGTCTGAGAATCCGAACCGAGGCCTCGGCTCGTCAGCCATCTCGGGCGCGTTCGACGACTCTCCGGTGGACCGATCTCTCACTCCCGGTGCGGTGTGTCACATTGGTAACGGCTTCTAGTCGTCTTCCGCGCTCCACGTTTCAAGCAGTCGCCGCGTGGACGGATACAGCCGTTCGTCGGCTGGTGGGGTGGCGAACCATGCCGCTCCGTTCAGTTCGCCGGGTTGGATCGCGATCGAGCCGTCCTCGTAGTCGGCGTGAAAGAACACCCGGAGCACGTGGAGGCGCTCGTCGTACTCCTCGCAGGTCGCGATCTCGTGGCGCATGTGGCCGATCCCCGACGGAGAGATGGACATGCCGACCTCCTCGGAGACCTCGCGAACGACGGTTGACTCCATGGTTTCGTCGTCCTCCCGTCCGCCACCGGGGACGCCCCACTTGGACCCGCCTCGCCCGACGATCAGGAGGACCCGCTCCTGCTCGGTCCCGTCGACCGCCATCGACTCCGTGAGCGGCGGGAGTTGATCGGGCGTCCGTCGGACGAGGGCGTACGCGCTACCGATGTACCCGTCGCGGGACATCTCGAGCCACTCCGCGAACTCGCCGTCGCTCGGCGTGTCGTGGCGCTCGTACACCGGCGCATCGCCGAAACGGTCCAACAGCCGATCGCGCCGGCGTTCGACCTCGTCGCGGTTGATATCCCGATAACCCATATCACCTACCTCCGGCCAGGCCGACAAAACGCTTCGGAGACCCATCGCGTCGGCGCCAGCTACCGGACGACTCCCTACGCGAGCGGGACGGATCGGCGGCTGGTCGGCCGACGTTCGATCGAAAGCGGGGTAACGGTCGGATCCGGAGGCGTACTCGACTGCGCTTTCGTATCGTCGTCTCGTCCTGCCGGGTTACGCTTTAGTAGCCCACGACTGTACCACCGCCCGCTATGGAGCTCACCTGGCACGGCCACTCGACGGTCGCGGTCTCGGTCGGCGACACCCGCTTG
Organism: Saliphagus sp. LR7; assembly: GCF_003344565.1. Lineage (NCBI taxonomy): Archaea > Methanobacteriati > Methanobacteriota > Halobacteria > Halobacteriales > Natrialbaceae > Saliphagus > Saliphagus sp. LR7. Next base: position 121,185 of record NZ_QPND01000007.1, read on the forward strand.
CTGATCGACCCCTTTTTCGACAACCCGCAGACGGACGTAGAGCCAGCCGAGGTCGAGGAGCCCGACTACGTCCTCCTCACACACGGCCACGCCGACCACGTCGGAAGCGCGGGGGCGTTTGCCGACGCGACGCTCGTCGCGGTGCCCGAACTCGCCGCCTACGCCCAGGAGGAGTACGGCTTCGAGGAGGTCGTCGGCGGGATGGGGATGAACCTTGGGGGCACCGTCGAGTGTGGCGACGCCTACGTCACGATGCATCGTGCGGACCACACGAACGGCATCGAGACCGACTACGAGTATTCGGCGGGCCCGCCCGCCGGCTTCGTGATTAGCGACACGAAGCCCACCCAGGTTTCGGACGACGAATCGACGACGTTCTACCACGCCGGCGACACCGGGCTGATGACCGAGATGCGCGAGGTGATCGGTCCCTACCTCGAGCCCGACGCCGCCGCCATCCCGATCGGCGACCACTTCACGATGGGGCCGATGCAGGCCGCGATCGCGGTGGACTGGCTCGACGTCGATCACGTCCTTCCGATCCACTACGACACGTTCCCGCCCATCGAACAGGACCCCGCCGATTTCGAACGGGAGGTCGAGGCCGCCGGCAGCGACGCCGAGGTCCACGCGCTTTCGGGCGACGAAGGTCTCGAGATCTAGAAGGGCAGCGCCGCCACGAGTCGCGCGACCAGGCCCTCCTCGTCCCCCTCGTTGCCCCCATCCGAGAGCTCCCAGTCAGCCTTTTCGGCCGCTTCGGTGACGCGAACGAACTCCCAGCCGGTGTGGCCGGCGACCCGTTGGTGTTCGTCGGACGTGCCCACGAGGACGTACCGGGGGGTGTCGGCGGCCGCACGGACGTCCTGGGCGGCGAGCCAGATATCCCGGTCGCCGAGGTCGAAGTCCTGGCGGAGGTCGTGGGTTTCGACGACGGCGGCGACCTCCTCGGTGTGATTCCCCAGCACGCCGACGTAGTGGGTCCATGTTGCCGCGTCCTCGAACGCTGCCCGTGGGTCTTCGAGCCGGGAGACGGCCGAAGGGGTGACCGCGAGGGTCACGTCGCCCGGTCCCGGGTCGGCCGAGCCGTCGATGCTCATCGCCCCGTTCTTGGGGACCCTCCCGGATAACCGCTGTCCCACAGCGGAAACGTTTACCCGCCGGGCGTCGACGGTGGGGACGCAATGACGAAGGAAGTGACCACCGTCTCCGAGGAGGGGTTCAGCGCGACGAACGAGATCCGCGACTTCGACGTCGAGATCGACGCCGAGGGCGAGTCGGCTCCCGACACCCTCGAAAGCCTGCTCGCCGCCTACGGCTCGTGTTACGTTCCCGCGCTCAGAGTCGGCGGCCAGCAACGCGGCGTCGACGACCTCGGGCGCGTCGAGATCGACGTTTCGGGCGATCTCAACGACGACGACAAGCTCGAGTCGGTCGCCTTCGACATCCGGGTCGAGAGCGACGTCGACGACGAGACCGGCGAGGAAGTGATCGAACGCGCGTTCGAGCTCTGCAAGGTCCACGACGCCCTCAAAGAGAGCCTCCACGCCGACGCCTCCATCGAGGGCGGCGCCTTCTAAACGCGGGGTTTCGTTCGGCCGTTTCGATGACCGGTTTCGCCGTCGAACGCGTGGACCGAGCCACCGGCGGGCGCTCGAGGGAAATCCTGATACCGCCGCTCCTCCAAGCGACCGTATGTCAGAGAGTGACTGGACCGACCGGATCGTCGGCGAGCGGATGACCGTCGACCGGGAGTTCACCTCGCGGATCGCCGGCTCGCGGTTTTCGAACCAGGAGTGGAGCCTGATCATGACCGCGACGGAGTTCGAGATCGAGAACGCCGACGACCCCGAGGCCGCCCGGATCGTCGCCAACACCGAGAAGGTCGAGCAGATCCTTCCGGAACTCGAGAACGTCCGCTCGCAGGTCGGCGCGATGGGTGGGGCCACAGGTCCTGAGGGCGGGGACGACCGGGGGTCGGGCGGCGGGATCGTTGACTCGCTCAAGGGTGCCCTCGGGATGGGCGGCGGAGGTGGCGGTTCGGACGCAGAACGGGAGGCCGCCGAGGAACTCACTCGAGAGTACGCCGAGGCGCTGCAGTCCGAACTCGAGTCGAAGGGGCGTTGGGAGTCGGTGCGGACGGCCGCCACCGAGTAGCCGCCCGCGGTCGCCGGCTACTCGCTGCCGGCGTGAAACAGCGTGAACTCGCCCGCCTCGTAGATATTTATCAATTCGTTTATTAGCTCGTCGTATGACTCGTCGTCGACCCGAAGGGCGTCGAGCCGTTCGACCGTCTCCTCTGCGAGTTCGATCTCGGTCGTGGGCATGGGGGGAACCGTAGGTCACGAACCGGAATAAACCCCAACCGTCGCGCGACCCGAGAAGGTTTATGTCGGCCCGTCCAGGTGGCGGTATGGCAAGCGAAGACGTCGAGACGATTGCGGTCAGCATCGAAACCGACGAGGGCAGCGACGAGATCGCCGTCCCCGCGACGCTCGTCGACCTGCTCGCCGAGGAGGGCCAGGGGTCCGCGGAGGCCGTCGCCGACGTCACCCTGCTTTCCTTTGCGAGCCGCGCCCATCATCTCGCCCACCACGGGGAGGCAGACGACCCCGACCTCGAGGCCGCCGAGGGCGAGATCATGGACCGATTCGAGGACCGGTTCGGCGTCACGTTCGGCGAGGCGACGGGCCACCAGCACTGATCGCCAGCCGGCGGTGAGGGGCAGGCGATTACCGGGGTAACGCAAATACCGGCCCACCCCATAACGGGGGCGTGAACGAGACGGAGAGCCGCGGTGGAACCGATCGACGGGCGATCGGGCGGCGACGGCTGCTCGGCTCCGGGCTCGCTCTCGCGGCGGGCGCCACGTTCGTCGAGGGGATCGACGACTACGTCGACGACGAGTTCGGGACGATCACCTACGCGTTCGCCCGCCCAGACGGCGCACCCGAGCGGGGGGCGCTGGAACCGCGGACGAGGGAGGTCTCTCCCCGCTGGCACGCGAGCGTGGAGCTTGCGCTTTCGGCCCGGGACCGGATCGTCGAGGCCGCCCTCGACCCGATCATCGACGCGGCGGTCGTCCCGGGGGAGTACGGCGAGGCGACGGCGTCGCTCGACGTCACCGCGACTGAGGCCGTCGGCGAGGCCCTAGAGGAGCTGGTGGCGCCGGTCGCCGCCGGGAGCGGGGCGGACCTCGCCGTAGACGTTTCGGTGATCGACGAGCTCTCGCCGCGGGTCGAACTCGCCGACGGCGGCGGGACGCCTGCGGGCTACCAGCTCCGGGAGCTCTCTCCCGAGGGCATCCCCGGCGGCGTTCTCTGTGTGACGGAGGTGGGCTCGGGAACGCTCTCTCCGGCGGTGATCGACGCCGACAGCGGCGAGCGCTTCTTCGCGACGTCAAACCACGTCTACGGCTCCGGGGGCGCCCGCGAGCACAGCCACCACGGAGCGGAGTTCGGCGTCCTCCACGGCGACCAGGTGTACCGCATCGGCAGCGTCGGCGAGGGGTATCCCGGGGCGGATCTCGTCCGGGTCGAACCCGAGGGGTGGTACCGTCCGGCCTCCCGGATCGAGCGGGCCGACCCCGCCCAGGTGATCGGCCAGTACACGCGGGTCGGACTCGCCGACCTCGCGGCGAGAGGCGAGCCCCTCACGAAGGTCGGCGCGCTGTCGGGGCGGTCGTCGGGACCGATCCACGGCGTCGGCGCGGTCACCTGTTACGCCGGCGAGGTCTGCAAGCGCGGCCAGTTGAAGTGGGGCGGCGCGGAGGACCTCGCCGACGGCGACAGCGGCTCGGTCAGCTTCCACGAGGACCCCGAGAACCCGGATGCCCTGCTGGTCGCCGGGATCAACAACGCGCGGACCTGGTGGCCCGGCGGCGACTTTACCTGGGGGACCGCGGCCCACCACCTCCGCTCGGAGTACGGACTCCACTTCTAGAGGCGTTCGGAGGTCGTCCCGCTCGCGTTCGGAACCGTCCTCCGCCGCCAGGGCGTAAACCGAAGATTGATTTCAGTTTACGAGAGAGGGCGGGTATGGAAACCGAAACGGAAGGGGTCGATCTCGTCGAGGGGCGGGTCGTCAGGCAGTTCGCGCGCGCGGCGCTGCTGGCGGCGCTGATGGGCGCGACGGCGATCGTCGCGATCCCGATCGCCGGGATCCCGGGGACGCTCCAGCCGCTGATCGTCTTTCTCGCCGGGATCTATCTGGGACCGTACTGGGGAGCCACGTCGATGGGGCTCTATCTGGCGGCGGGGATCGCCGGCGCACCCGTCTTTGCGGGCTGGGCCGCCGGCCCGGGCGTCGTCGTCGGCCCGACCGGCGGTTTTCTCGTCACGTTCCCGGTCGCCGCGTTCCTGATCGGGTACGCGATCCACCGCGGGGGCGACCTGCGGGACCCGGCGGAACTCTCCCCGCTTTACCTGGGAGGCGTGTTGCTCGTCGCCACTGCCGTGCTCTATGCGGTCGGGGTATCGTGGTACGCCTGGGTCGTCGGGATCGAACTGGGCGAGGCCGCCCTCGCGGTCGCGGCCCCGCTGATCCCGGGTGATCTCGTCAAGATCGTCGTCGCGGTCGCGATTGCTCGATCCGGCCGGATCGACACCGTCTGAGATGATCGAGTTCCGGAACGTCACTCACCGGTTCGGCGACGTGACCGCCATAGCGGGACTCTCGCTCACCCTGGGCGACGGCGAGTTCGTCGTGCTCGCGGGGACGAACGGGAGCGGGAAGACCACTCTTCTGGGCCACTGCAACGGCCTCCTGGTTCCCGACGAGGGACGGGTGCTCGTCGACGGCCACGACGTCGCCGACGAGCCCGTGGCCGTCCGCCGGCGCGTCGGGATGGTCTTTCAGCATCCCCGCGACCAGTTCGTCGCCGCGACCGTCGGCGAGGACGTCGCCTTCGGCCCCGCGAACCTCGGCCACCCCCGCGAGGAGATAGATCGGCGAGTCGAGCGCGCGCTCGCCGCGGTCGGGATGGGGAGTCGAACCGAGGAGGCGATCGAGGCCCTGTCGGGGGGCGAACAGTCGAGAGTCGCCATCGCGGGCGCGCTCGCGATGGAGCCGACCCACCTCGTCCTTGACGAACCGTTCGCCGGCCTCGACGAGCCCGCACGACGGTCGGTGCTCGCCCGTCTCGAGGAGCTCTCGGCTTCGGGAACCGCGATCCTCGTCGCGACCCACGACCTCCGGGACGTCCTCGAGCTCGCCGATCGCGTCGTCGGGATGTCCGAGGGAGCGGTCGTCCTCGACCGTGCGCCGGCCGACGGGCTCGGGGATCTCGACGGGATCGGCGTCCGGGTTCCCGGATGCTGAGCTACGCGCCCGGCGACTCGATCGCCCACCGGCTCGACCCGCGCTCGAAGCTCGCGGTCCAGGCGGGTTTCGCGGCGGCCGCGCTCGCCCACACCTCGCCGGCCGGACTGGCCGCGCTCACCGCCGTCGCTACGGGGATCGGGGCCGTTTCGGGACTCTCCTTCCGGCGGACGGCCGCCGCGCTTCGCTACCCGGCCGCCCTGCTCGCTGCGGGGCCGCTGATCGCAGCGCTCGCCGTCGGCCCGCCCTGGATCGACCCCGCCGCGGCCGTCGAGCCGGCGCTGGGGGCCTACCGGGTCCTGCTCGTGCTCGTCGTGAGCGGGGCCTACGTCCGGACGACCCCGGTCTCGGAGTCGCGGGCGGCGATCCAGCGGGCGATTCCCGGAAAACCCGGCCAGCTTCTCGGCGTGGGGATCGCGCTCGTCTTCCGGTTCCTGCCGGTGATCCGGGCGGACCTGCGGCGGATCCAACGGGCCTCCGCCGCCCGGCTGGGCACCGAACGCGGGGCCGTCGAGCGGGCGACGACGGTCGGGGTCCTCGGGCTCGAGCGGACCTTCCGCCGGGCCGACCGACTCTCGCTCGCGCTCGAGGCGCGGTGTTTCTCCTGGGAGCCGACGCTTCCGGCGCTCTCGCTTTCGCGGCGGGACCTCCCGGCGCTGGCAATCGCCGCGATTCTGGCCCTCTCGGCGCTCCTACGCGGCGCCCGAGCCGTAGGTCTCCTCTAGGTACTCGACGATGTCGCTGCTCTCGGGCATCCCCTCGACGCCGTGGGCTTCGTCAGTGAGTACGGGGACGCCGGTCTGGCCGCTTACCTCCTCGACCTGCTCGCGCTCGCCGTGTGCGCGGGGGACCTCGATCGAGTCGTACTCGAGGTCGAGTTCCTCCAACTTGGACCTGACTTTCGCACAGAACGGACAGCCGGGGAGCTCGTAGAACGTGATCTCAGCCATCGGCGGGCGTAGGAGGTCGGGCCGTATGAGCCCACCGGTCGCGCCGACGGGGCGTTCGTCAGCCGGGTCTGACTCGGAGCCCCGCGTTTCTTTGTCCCTGCCGACGACTGCCCGCCATGACCGACTCCGACCGGACCCGCGCACACGTGTTCGTCTCCGGGACCGTACAGGGCGTCTACTTCCGTGCGACGACCCGCGACGCCGCCCGCGAGGCGGGCGTCTCCGGCTGGGTTCGAAACCTCGCGGACGGCCGCGTCGAGGCCGTCTTCGAGGGTCCCGAGGAGGGTGTCGACTCGATGGTCGAGTTCTGTCACGAGGGCAGCCCGGCCGCCGACGTCTCCGACGTGGCGGTCGAGTACGGCGACCCCGAGGGGGAGTCGGGGTTCGAGATCCGGCGGTAGTCAGGGGGAATCGAGGGTCGGTTCCCCGTCCGCGTCGTCCCCTCCGTCGGTGGCGTCGTACTCGCCGAGCCACGGCGGTTCCTCCGTGTGGGCCCACGTCGCCCAGTCGGCCTTCTCGCCGGCGTAGTACGCCCGGTAGGCCGAGACGGTGTCACCCTCGCGACGGTACTCGTCGGGCATCGCCTGGGACCGGGCCGTCGGCTCCTCGCCCGGAAAATCGATCCCCGTACCGTCGATCCGGGCGATGACCTCCCAGGAGGCGTAATTGCCGTCCTTGTCGTAGCGTTTGACGAACTCCGCGTTCAGCGCCTCGGCGTGGGCGCGAAGCCGGAGCCAGTTCGCCCGCGACTCGCTCGCCCAGCGGGTGATCGGGTGGCCGGTGTGGGTCGGCGCGTAGAGGAAGTCGGCGTCGGCGCCGTTCTCGCGGGCCGCGGTACAGAGCACCTGGGCGGCATCGAGAAGCAGCTTGTTGACGTGCTCGTCGCAGTGATAGCGCGCGGCGAGCCGGGGGTCCTCGTCGAGCCAGAAGACGTTCATGGCCGAGGTAGGTGTCCGGGCCGGTTTGCACTTTCGTCCACAATCTTCAACGCCTCGCCGGCCGAACCCCTCGCCATGATCACCGGCGAACGGATGGGTGCCGTAGACGAGAACGCCGCCGCGCTGGGCGTGGCGCGAAAGCAGCTGATGGAATCGAGCGGGAACGCCATCGCGCGTGTCGTCCGCGAGGTCGCCGATCCCGGTTCCAGGATACTGATCGTCGCAGGCCGGGGCAACAACGGCGGCGACGCGTTCGTGGCGGCGCGCTTTCTCGACGATTACGACACCACGACGCTACTTCTGGGCCGTGAGGACGCCATTGGCACCGGCATCGCCCGCGAGAACTGGGAGGTCCTCGGCGAGGCGGGCTACGACCGCCGGGAGGTGACCGACTCCCGGGCCCTGGAACTGCCCGACGCCGACGTGGTCGTCGACGCGATGCTCGGCACCGGGATCTCGGGAGAACTCCGCGAGCCGGCGGCGACGGCGGCGAGGGAGATCAATGCGGCCGACGCGACGGTCGTCTCCGTGGACGTCCCGTCGGGGTTCGACGCCGACGAGGGCGAGAGCGCCGACAACGGCGTCGAGGCCGATCACGTGGTGACGTTCCACGAGGAGAAACCGGGTCTGGCGGAGCTCTCCGCCGAACTCACGGTCGCCGACATCGGCATTCCGGCGGCCGCGGAACGCGTTCTCGGACCCGGTGACCTCGCGCTCGCCCGCCCCGATACCCGCGAGGGCCGGGCGTTCGTGATCGGCGGCGGCCCCTACACCGGCGCACCGGCGCTCGCCGCCCAGGCCGCCCTCCGGTCGGGCGTGGAACTTGCCTTCGTCGCTGCTCCCGATATCGTCGCCGGCGAGATCCAGGGCTACGCCGAGGATCTCATCGTCCAGCCCTACGACGGCGACCGGCTGACCCCCGACCGGGCCGAGGAGCTGGTCGAGACCGCCGAGGGGTACGACGACGTCATCGTGCTGGGGCCGGGGCTCGGAAACGCCGAGGAGACCCTCGAAGGAGCCCGAGTCTTCCTCGAGTCCTACACGGGCCCGATGGTCGTCGACGCCGACGCGCTGTCGATCGTTCCGGACGTCGAGACCGAGGCGACGCTTCTGTGTACCCCCAACCGGGCGGAACTCGCTGAGATGGGGGGCCCCGAGGTGACGGATCTGCGGGAGGCGACCGACGAGATCGAGGCGTTTGCCGACGACCTCGGCCACACAGTCCTCGCGAAGGGGGTCGACGACGTGGTCTCCGACGGCGAGCGCACCCGGGTCGCCCGGGTCGGAGTCCCCGGAATGGCCGTCGGCGGCACCGGCGATCTGCTCGCGGGGATCTCCGCGGCCCTTCTGGAGCACGCCGAGCCCTTCGAGGCCGGCGCGGCCGCGGCCTACGTCAACGGTCGGGCCGGCGAGGTCGTCGCGAGCGAGCAGGGCGACGAGAGCGGACTCGGGATCTACGCCTCGGACCTGCTCGAGGAGATTCCGCGGGTGATCCGGGGCGAGGCCGGCCGGGTGAGCGGCGATGACTGAGAACGAGGACGCCGAGGACCTGACCCACACCACGAGGGAGGGCGACGTCCAGATGGTCGACGTCGGGGACAAACCCGACAGCGAACGACGGGCCGTCGCCGCCGGCGAGATCTCCCTTCGAGAGTCGACGGTCGGGGCGATCCGGGCCGACGAGGTGGGCAAGGGCGACGTGCTGGCGACCGCCCGGATCGGCGCGATCCAGGCGGTCAAACACACCTGGGAGACGATTCCGATGTGTCATGGGATTCCGATCACGAACGTCGAGGTCGGCTTCGAGCTCCGCGAGGACCGGATCGACTGCGAGGTGGCAGTCGAGACCACTGGCAAGACGGGCTGTGAGATGGAAGCGTTGGAAGGGGTGACGACGGGGCTGAACGTCGTCTGGGACATGGTGAAGGCGATCGAGAAAGAGGACGAGGGCGGGTATCCCGAGACGGAGATCGGCAACGTTCGGGTACTCGACAAGGAAAAGCGGGCGCTCGAGTAGCTCCCGATCGGGTCTGCCGTCCCGAGGATGGTGTGATCGACGATCGGAATCCCGGTTAAATCGTTTCGCGACGTCTACGAAGAAAACTATTTCCCGTCGGCGGTCGTCTGTCGGTCCGAGTGATGGTGTCGGAACCGCTACTCGTCCTCGGGGTCGCGGTGATCGGATCGCTCGTACTCGCCGGACTCTGTCTCTGCTATGCGGTCGCGGCGGACGCGAACGCCCGGGACGCGAACGGGCGCCTCTGGGGGGTGTTCGTCCTCGTACTCGGTCCGGTTGCCGTTCCCGCGTATCTGAACCACCGGCGGGACCTTCCAGGCCGGGCCGAGACCGCGGATCGCCTCGAGCGGACTGCGGGATCGGTCGGCATCGGCGTCGGTATCGCGGCTCTGGTCGGTGGCGTCGTCTCGCCGCCGGACCCGTTCACGATCGCCCTCTACACGGCCCCGCTGATCGTCGTCTCCGTTCCTCTCGCGTTCGCGTGCTGCTACGATCCCGGCTGGCGGGCGCTCGTCCCGAATCGTTTCGCGGAGTAATGCGTTTTAGAGGTCCATCCCGCCGTTGACGTCGATCACTTCGCCGGTGACGTAGGATGAGTCCTCGCTCGCGAGAAAGCCCACGACGGCGGCGACGTCCTCGACCTCGGCGAGCCGTTCGAGGGGGATCTCGGCGACGATCCGCTCGAGGACCGTCTCGGGGACGCTCTCCAACATATCGGTCTTCGTAAACCCCGGCGCGACGCAGTTGGCCGTCGAACTCCCCTGGGCGAGCTCGAGGGCGATCGTTCGAGTGAACCCGAAGAGGCCGCTCTTGGCGGCGGCGTAGTTGGCCTGGCCGAAGTTGCCCTGCTTGCCGACGACGCTCGAGATGTTGATGAGCCGGCCTTCGGGCGCGTTCCAGACGTCGTCGTAAAAGACCTGGGTGCAGTGAAAGGTGCCCCCGAGGTTGACCTCGAGGACGCTCTCCCACTCCTCGGGGCTCATCTCGACGAACTGGGTGTCGGCGGTCATCCCGGCGTTGTTGACGAGCACGTCCGCGGGGCCAAAGGCCTCGTGACACCGCTCGCGCATCGCCTCGACGGCCTCCCGGTCGGTGACGTCGGCCCGGGCCGCGATCGCCCGTCCCCCGTGGTCCTCGATCGCTTCGACGGCCTCGCGGGCGGCTTCCTCGGAGCTCCGGTAGTTGACCACGACGTTCGCGCCCTTCCGGCCGAGGTGTTCGGCGATCCCCCGTCCGATGCCTCGTGCCGATCCGGTGACGACGCAGGTTCGCCCCTCCATGAAAGACCGTAACGAACTCCGACGGTAAATAACGAGGTGGCGTCTCGCGGGACGTGAGCCCCCCCCGATCGGCGCGGTCAGCGGTCGCCGGCGCGATCGATCCACTTCTGGAGCCCGCTCGGCGAGATTCCGGTCTCGGCGGCGAGGTCGGCGGCGTCCGCGTTCGCGAGGCCCTCGACGGTCGTGATACCCGCCTCCGAGAGTCGCCGTGCATAGGCGGATCCGATGCCCGAGATCGCGGTTAGCTCCTTGCCCTCGTCGACGGCTTCGCCGTCCCCGAGATCGGCGTCTTCGTCGCCATCGCCGATTCCGTTCTCGCCGTCCAGATCGTCGGCTCCGGTCTCGTCACCAGCGACGTCCTCGGCGAGACCGGCGTCGACCTCCTCGGGTTCGGGCGCGTCGGGTTCGGCGTCGGTCTCGCTTTTCGAACGCTCCTCGAACCAGTCACAGACCTCGGGCCAGAGTTCGGCGTGGGAACGCGAGGAGACCGACATCCCGATGTGGCCCGTCGCGAACTCCATGACCTCAGTGTCGTCGCTCGGGATCGCCTCGTTGAACGGTTTGGAGGCTCCCGGCGGCACCAGGTGGTCGTACTCGGCGACGATCTGGAGCACCGGCATCTCGATGTTGTCGAGGTCGACGCGCTCGCCGCCCAGAGACAGGTCGCCGTCGATCAACCTGTTCTCCTGGTAGATGTCGGCGATGAACTGCTCGTAGGTCGCGCCCGCGACGTCGATCCCCTCGTCGAGCCAGCGCTCCATGCGCGCGAAGTTCTCGACGAACTCCTCGTCCTCGACGTTGTCGTAGAAGCGGACGTACTTCGTCACGTTGTTCGCGACGGGATCCATCAGCGCGAACCCCACGTCCAGAAACTCCGCGGGGACGTTGTCGAAGGTGTCGGTGACGACCCCGGGCTCGTAGTAGTCCTCGGCGCCCCAGAGCTCGAGGACGCCGCCGTCGCCGGCGAAACAGAGACCGGCGGCCATCAGCCCCAGGTTGCGGACCTTTTCGGGGTAGAGCGCGGCGTACATCGCCGCCATCGTCCCGCCCATGCAGTAGCCCAGCAGATTGATCGCGTCCTGGTCCGAGCGGTCGCGGACGACGTCGGCGCAGTTGTCGATGTAGCGGGTGACGTAGTCCTCCAGGGTGAGCGAGCGGTCGAGTTTGGAGGGCTCGCCCCAGTCGATCATGTAGACGTCGAACCCCGCCTCGAGCAGGCGCCGGACGACCGAGCGGTCGGGCTGGAGGTCCAGAATGTAGGGCTTGTTGATCAGCGCGTAGACGATCAGAATCGGGACGTCGTGTTGCTCCTCGGTTTGGGCCTCGTAGTGGAGCAGCCGGAGCTTGTTCTCCTCGTAGACGACCTCGCTCGGCGTCTGCCCCACTTCGGCGTCGCCGAGAGTCTCGGCGCGGTCGGGCGCGACGCCCGCCTTCTCGGCCATCTCGGCGGCGCCCTCCCAGGCCTGGCGCTGCATGTCGAGACCGACCGTGAACGGGTTCTTCATTCGAGTTCCTCGAGAACTCGATCGAGTTTCTCCTCGACCGCGTGCTGGCGCCGCTCGAGTTCGACGAGGCGGTCGCCGACCTCCGTCACCCCGCTCTCGGTGGCGAAACCGAGCGTCGAGAGCGTGCTCTCGGCGGCCTCCTCGGCGTCCTGTTGGGCTTCCATGAGGTCGCCGACGGTCTCGCCGGTCATCCGGGCGAAGGCGGTCGTCGACATGACCTCCTTGAACGCGTCGTTTGCGGTGTCGAGCCAGATGTCCCGGAACTCCTCCATCTCGACCTCTTCGCCCTCTAACTGGTCGTTCATCCGTTCGACCATCCGCTCGGAGGCGTCCATCCAGGCCTCGTAGGCACGAGCATAGCCCTGGACGCCCTCGCTCATCTCGGCGTCGTCGGTCGTCGCTTCGACGGTCTCGGCCCAGCTCTCGACGAAGCGGGCCTGTGCCTCCATGTTCTCCTCGACGGAGTCCATGAACTGCTCGTTCCACTGTTCGACGAACGCGTTCCAGTTCGCGGGTTCCGTGGGTGTCTCTGTCATGAGTAATGGTTGTGTCGCGTATGAAATAAAGCTGTGTGGCTGGGTGGGAGAGCCGGGGGACCCGGCGGTCGAGTTCGATTACGCCGAGGCGTCGAACTCCTCGCCTGCGTCCTCGACGGCGTCGGCCATCCCGCTGACGCTCTCCTCGACGTTCTCGTGGGCGTCGAGGTAGGCGTCGAACGAGGAGTCGACGGCCTCGGCGTAGGTGTCGGCGACGCCGTCGTAGGCGGCTCCCGACTCCTCGACCATATCGGCCATCGCGGCGAGGGACTCGAGCTGGCTCTCGCTTGCGGTCTCGACGCCCTCCTCGACGACCGCCCGGAGCTCGTCGGTATCGACGGCGCCCTCGGGGAAGGCCGCTTCGAGGGCGTCGAAGTAGGCGCCGACGGCGCCGGTCGTGAGCTCGGCGTTTTGCTCGGTGAGCCGCTCGGAGGCGGCCAGCATCTCGCCGGCGGCGTCGAAGGAGGCCCGCTGGGCCTCGATCGTGTCGTGGGTCAGTTTCCGGCTCTGCTCGACGGCGGTGCGCTGGGCGTCGAAGACTGCGGTGAGTGGGTCGTTGGTCATGGTAGTAGGGTTGGGTGTGGGTCGTATCGGGTCGTTACTGTTCTCCGTCCTCGTCGTCGCGCGAGCGTTTGACGGGGACGACGATGGTCTGGACGATGTCTCCCTCCTCGATGTCGAGGGCCTCGCGTTCGGGTTCGGGAACGCTGATCCGGCCGCCGCTCTGGACGCGTGCCTTGAACGTCGCAGTCGAGGTCGACAGCGGGTTGGTCATCGGATTGACCCCCGAGCTCTCGGTCGGGGAACTCGCCTCGAGGAACTGCCGGAACAGCTCCTGTTGGGACTGGGCGACCTGCTCGCTCGCGTCCTGCATCTCCGCCATCTGCTCGGAGAACAGCGCAGGCAACCACGGCGGCTGGGAGTCGTCCGTCATCACTCCTACCGAACGGCCCCGAGACAATAAATGTTTCCGTCTGACACCATCTGATACCGTCTGATGGCGATAAATGTCTGATTCGGGTTTCAACCCCCGATCGGGGCGTCTGGGGGTTCGATTGGGGACCACACCCGATCGAATCCGGCTGATCGCCCCCATCAAAGGAGTCATAACCGTCTCGTCCATACTCCGGAGGTATGAGCGGAAACGAGGCCGGCGAGAACGCGTTCGCGGCGATGACCGAGGCGTGGACGACGATGGCGAGTAGCTTCTTCCAGGGCGCGACCGCCGCGAACCGGGCGGCGGCCTCCGCGATGTTTCCTCCGGGGGCAAACGGGGACGGAGAGTCAGGGCTCGTAGGCACGAATGGCGACGACACGGTCGCCCCCTCGGTCGACTCCCTCTCGTACGAGCGCCTCGACTGGACGTTCGAGCGCACCGCCGACGACCCCGCTGACCTGGGGGTCGGCGACAGCGTCACCTTCGAGAAGAGCCTCGTCGACGAGGACGTCCGCGCGTTCGCGCGCGCCAGCGGCGACACGAACCGCCTCCACCTCGACGACGAGTTCGCCCGGACCACCCGTTTCGGCGGCCGGATCGTCCACGGCACCCTCGCCTCGGGGCTCATCAGCGCCGCCCTCGCACGCCTCCCCGGGTTGACGATCTACCTCTCTCAAGACCTTGAGTTCCGGGGGCCCGTCGGGGTCGGCGACCGGGTGTCGGCCCGCGTCGAGGTCGTCGAGGAGTTGGGCGACGGGAAGTTCCGCCTCGAGACGACGGTCGAAGACGAGAGCGCGGGCGAGACGGCGGTGGCGGGCGAGGCCGTCGTCCTGATCGACGACCTCCCCGGGGCCGGCGACTGACCCCGACCACCATGACGCGCTTCGGAACCGCGGGCATCCGCGGCCCCGCCGAGGAGACGGTGACGCCCGAACTCGCCCTCGCCGTCGGGCAGGCCGCCGGCGCACCCGGCGAGACGGTCGTCCTGGGGCGAGACGGCCGGGAGACCGGCCCCGCGCTGGCCGCGGCGATGGAGGCCGGCCTCGAGAGCGCGGGCAGTGACGTCCGACGGCTCGGCACCCTGCCGACGCCCGCGCTCGCGTTCGCTTCGCGGGGACGGCGGGGCGTGATGCTCACCGCGAGCCACAACCCGCCTGCCGACAACGGGATCAAACTGTTCGAGGACGGCGTCGAGTACGACCGCGCGGCCGAAGAGCGGATCGAGTCGCGCCTGGAATCTGGCCCCGGGACCGCGACCTGGGACGAGTGGGGTCGCGGGGAGCGAGTCGAGATCCTTCCGGACTATCGCCGGGGCGTCGCCGACTACGTCCACGACCGGTTCGGCGAGGATCCCCTCGAGGGGCTGTCGGTCGCCGTCGACTGTGGCAACGGCGTCGGCGCGCTCGCGACCCCGCAGGTGCTCGACCGGCTGGGCGCGGAGGTGACCGCGCTCAACGCGACCGTCGACGGGAGCTTTCCCGCCAGGGAGAGCAAACCGACCAGGGAGGCCCTGTCGGACTTTCGAGGGTTCCTCGCCGACGGCGACCGCGACCTCGGGCTCGCCCACGACGGCGACGCCGACCGGCTGGTCGTCTGCGATCCGGACGGGGAGGTCGTCGCCGAGGACACCGTCCTCGCGGTCCTCGCGCATCACTACGTCCGGAGATCGGCCGCCGCCGACCCGGTCGTCGTCACGACGCCGAACACCTCGAAACGGATCGACGAGCGCGTCGCGGAGGCGGGAGGCCGGGTCGAGCGGGTCCGGCTGGGCGCGCTCCACGAGGGGATCGCAGAGAGCGAGGCCACCCCGGTGTTCGCGGGCGAGCCCTGGAAACACGTCCACCTCCCCTTCGGCGGCTGGATCGACGCGGTCGTCGGAGCGGGCGTCGTGAGCGCCCTCGCCGCCGACGCCGGCGGGGTCGACGCGCTTCGTGCACCGGTCACAGAGCGCCCGATCCGCAAGGAGAGCGTCCGCTGTCCCGATCCCGCGAAGGGACCGGTCATGGCGCGTCTCGCCGAGGACCTCCTCGACGCGTTCCCGGGGGCCACCGTCGAGACGGGGTACGGCATCCGTCTGGAGTTTCCCGACGACGCCTGGCTTCTGGTCAGGACGAGCGGCACGGAGCCCGTCGTCCGGCTGTACGCCGAGAGCGAATCGATCGAGGAACTGCTGGCCGACGCCCGCGAGGTCGTCGAGCGCGTCGTCGAGGACGCCGGTTGACCGAACGTGTTGAAACGGTGGGGGAAACCGGATCTTTTAACCCGATGACCCGAGATGGTCGGCTATCATGGCAACGGACAGGCGCGCGTTCTTGACCGGCGTCGGGACGATCGGAATCGCGACGACCGCGGGATGCGTCGGCGGGTTCGGCGAGGAGGGGAACGGAGAGGACGGTGGAAACGAGAGCCAGGGCGGCAGTGGAAACGAGAGCGGGAACGATAGCGACAACGGCGACGGGGGCGGGAGCGCCAACGTCGGGATGGTGTACGCCACCGGCGGGCTCGGCGACAACTCCTTCAACGACATGGCCCAGCAGGGGTTGCTCGACGCCGAAGAGGAGTTCGGCGTCTCCTACTCGGAGGCCGAACCGGAGTCCAACGGCGAGTTCGAGGGCGCCCAGCGGGACTTCGCGGAGGGCGACTACGACCTGGTGAGCTGTATCGGGTTCGCACAGGAGGAGGCCCTCACGAGCAACGCGAGCGAGTACGGGGACCAGAACTTCATGATCGTCGACGCCGAGGTCGACGCCGACAACGTCCGGAGCTACGTCTTCGGCGAACCCGAGGGCTCGTTCCAGGTGGGCCATCTCGCGGGGCTGCTCACGGACATGGAGTTCGAGGCCGGGGCGGGCTCGACGAACCCCGAGGAGTCGGTCGTCGGCTTCGTCGGCGGCGTCGAGTCGCCGCTGATCGAGTCGTTCCAGGCCGGCTTCGAGGCGGGAGTCGACCACGCCGACACCGGCGCAGAGGTCGTCTCGAGCTACGTCGGGGAGTTCAACGACACCGCCGGCGGCCAGGAGACCGCCCGCTCGATGTTCGAAGGCCAGGGTGCCGACATCGTCTACCACGCCGCGGGTGCGACCGGCGTCGGCGTCTTCCAGGCCGCCCAGGATCAGGGCCGGTTCGCGATCGGGGTCGACGCCGACCAGTCGGTCACCGAGTCGGACTACGCCGACGTCATCCTCGCGAGCATGGTCAAACGCGTCGACAGCGCGGTGTACACCGCGATCGAGTCGGTCGTCGACGACGCCTTCGCGGGCGGCGAGACCGAGGTCCTGGGGCTCGAGCAGGACGGCGTCGAGGCGGTCTACGGCCAGGAGATCGGCGGCGAGATCCCCGACGAGGTCGTCGAGGCCGTCGACTCCTCCCGTCAGGCGATCATCGACGGCGAGATCGAGGTCCCCGACACGCTCGAGTAGCGCATGAGCGAGTCGGAGGGAGATACGGTAGCGGGACGGTCGGCAGGCGAGAGCGACCTCGGGGTCCATCTGGACGGGATCACCAAGCGGTTCTCGGACGTGGTCGCGAACGACGACGTCGATCTCCGCGTCGAGCGGGGGTCCGTCCACGCCCTGCTGGGCGAGAACGGCGCCGGAAAGACGACGCTGATGAACCTCCTCTACGGGCTCTACGAGCCCGACGAGGGCCGCGTCGTCGTCGATGGCCGGGAACGCGGGTTCGACCGGCCGCGCGACGCCATCGACGCCGGAATCGGGATGATTCACCAGCACTTCATGCTCGTGGACACGATGACCGTCGCGGAGAACGTCGCGCTCGGCAACGAGCCCCGCAAATGGTTCGGGCTCGCGGTCGACCGCGCGCGCATCGACCGCGAGATCCGCGACCTCTGTGACCGGTACGGCTTTTCCGTCGATCCAGACGCGCGGATCGGGGACGTGAGCGTCGGCGTCCGCCAGCGCGTCGAGATCATCAAGGCGCTCTATCGCGGCGCGGACGTATTGATCCTGGACGAGCCGACGGCCGTGCTCACCCCCCAGGAGGTCGAGGACCTCTACGACGTCTTGGCGGAGCTGACCGCCCAGGGAAAGACGATCATCTTCATCACCCACAAGCTGGGCGAGGCGACTCACGCGGCAGACGCGATCACCGTCCTCCGGGACGGCGAGTCGGTCGGAACCGTAGACCCCGAGGGAACGAGCCGGGCGGAACTCGCCGAACTCATGGTCGGACGGGAGGTGTTGCTGGAGGCCGAGACGGAGCCCGTCGAGACCGGCGAGACGGTCCTCTCGGTTTCGGACCTCTCGGTGATCGACGACCGCGACGTTCCCGTCGTCTCGGGGATCGACCTCGACGTGCGGGCCGGCGAGGTCGTCGGGATCGCCGGCGTCGACGGCAACGGCCAGGCCGAACTGGTCGAGGCGGTCGCCGGCCTTCGCACGCCCGACGCGGGGACGGTTCGCTTTTCGGGTCGCGACGTCACCGACTGGTCGCGCCGGAAGCGCATCGAGTCGGGGATGGCCTACGTCCCCGAGGACCGTCAGGAGCGCGGACTCGTCATGCCCTTCGACCTCGTCGAGAACGCCGTCCTCGGGAGCCAGCGGGGCCCGGCGTTCGCGGGCGACGGCCGGATCGACTGGGCGGCGGTCCGCGATCACGCCGAGGACGTGGTCGGGACCTACGACGTCCGGCCCGCCACGACCGACGCCGAGGCGGCCGACCTCTCGGGGGGCAATCAACAGAAGTTCGTCGTCGGCCGGGAACTCGAGCGCGACCCCGACCTCCTCGTCGCGACCCACCCGACTCGCGGGGTCGACATCGGCTCGACGGAGTTCGTCCACGACCGTCTGCTCGAGCTCCGCCGCGATGGGGTCGCGACCCTGCTGGTCTCCTCGAACTTGGAGGAGGTCCGGTCGCTCTCGGATCGGCTGGCGGTGATCTACGAGGGGGAGTTCGTCGACGTGGTCGATCCCGACGCCGTCACCGAGGAGGAACTCGGCCTGCTGATGGCCGGCGAGCACCCCGAGGGGACGACCGAGTCAGAGACCGAACCCCCGGTCGGGGGCGAGGGGGGTGACGAGCGATGAGGGATCGGATCGAGGGGCTGATCGGGCGTCTCGTCCGCGCGTCGATCGTCGAGCGGGTCGCCATCGCGGCCGCCGCCCTGGTCGCCGCGGTCGTCGTCGGCGGCGTCCTCGTCTTCGTCTCCGGGGGCTTTGCCTCGTGTGCGAGCGGGCTGGACCTGGCGGGCTGGACGTTCTGTTACAACCCGATGCAGGTCTACTACGAGCTGTTCCTCGGCGCGCTCGGCCATCCCCTCGAGGGCGGCTGGCACGTCCACAACTTCAGCCTCGCGACGACGCTCCGGGAGACGACGCTGCTCGCCTTCGCCGGGCTCTCTGTCGCCGTCGCCTTCCGAGCGGGGCTGTTCAACATCGGCACCCAGGGACAGCTCGTCGTCGGGGGCCTGCTGACGGCGGTGACCGTCCTCTTCGCCGCCCGGTTCGTCCCCGGCGGCGCCGTCGGAACCCTCGTACTCGTTCCTCTCGGCGTGCTGGCGGGCGCGGTCGGCGGCGGGTTCTACGGCGCGATCCCCGGCGCACTGAAGGCCTACGGCGGCGCAAACGAGGTGATCACGACGATCATGCTCAACTTCGTTGCGGTCGGAGTCACTTCGACGCTTTTGTCCTGGCGGTTTCAGGACCCCGAGAGCGCGAACCCCCAGACCCGCGCCGTCCCCGAGTACGCCGAGATCCCCACGATCCCCGTGATCGGCTACAGCCCCCGGCTGGACTTCTCGCTTCTCGCCCTCGGGTTCGCCGTCGCGTTGATGGTCGGGCTCGCCTGGATGCTCGCCCGGACCTCCTTCGGCTACGAGCTCCGGGTCAGCGGGGTCCAGCCGGAGGCGGCCCGCTACGGCGGCGTCGCCGAGAAACGCATGACCGTCGCGAGCATGACTCTCTCGGGCGCCCTCGGGGGGATCGCCGGCGCGTTTTGGGTCCTGATGCAACACGGCCGCTGGCTCGAGAACGTCCCCTCGCTGGGGTTCGACGGGATCGCCGTCTCGATCCTCGCGGGGAACAATCCGCTGGGCGTCGGCGCAGCCGCCTTCCTCTTCGGCGTGCTCTCGAGCGGCGGCCGGTCGATCAACACCGCGACGGACGTTCCCCCCGAACTGGTCGGCGTCGTCTCGGGGCTGATCATCCTGTTCGTCGCGATGCCGGAGTTCTTCCGGATGATCGGCCGGCAGTTCCTCGACGTCGACGAGAAACCCGCCCGCGGAACCGGGGGTGGGGCCGATGAGTGACCTCCTCTCGCGTCGGAGCGCCGCCGTCGCCCTCGCGGTCCTCGCGGCGATCACGATTGCGGCCGGGCTCGCCTTTCCCGACTCGTGGCTGGGGACCGTCCTTTCCGTGCTGGCCAGCCCGGGCACACACACCGCGATGCTCCGGCTCGCCGTCCCGATCGCGCTCGCGGCCATCGGAGGGATCTTCGCCGAGAAGAGCGGCGTCATCAACATCGGGCTCGAGGGCCTGCTGATCGTCTCCGCGTTCTCGGCGATCCTCGTCACCTTCCGGCTGGGTGCCGGCGAGTCGACCGCGTTGCTTTCGAACCACTGGTGGGGGTTCGCGGTCGGCGTGATCGTGAGCACGCTGTTCGCCCTGCTCTTTGCGGTCGTCTGCATCGAGTTCGAGGCCGACCAGATCATCGCCGGGCTGGCGGTCTGGCTGATCGCGCTCGGGCTCGCGCCGTTTGCCTCCCGGATCGTCTTCGACAGCCCGAACACCGGCAACGTCGGCACGTTCGATGCCGTCACCGTTCCCGTGCTCTCGGAGATCCCCGTCCTGGGCTACCTGCTGTTCGACACCGGCCCGGACGTCTACGTGATGCTCATCGCGGCGGTCGCGGGCTGGTACCTGCTGGCCAGGACCCGCTTCGGACGCTGGGTCGAGGCCAGCGGCGAGAACCCGAAGGCCCTCGATACGGCGGGCGTCGACGTCCGGAAGGTCCGCTACGCCGCCGTCTTGCTCTCGGGGATCTTCGCCGGCCTCGGCGGCGCCGGCTTCGCGCTCGGCCAGCTTGGCACCTTTGCGGGCGGCGGCGAGACCGACATCGGGGGCCGGGGCTTTATCGCCATCGCGACCTACCTCTTTGCGAACTACCATCCCATCGGCGCGCTCGCCGGCTCCTTTCTCTTTGCGGGCCTGGATGCCGTCCAGATCCGGCTGCAGACCTACGGCTACGCCGTCCCGACCGAGCTCATCCGGACGATCCCCTACGTTACCGTGATCGCCGTCCTCGTCCTCTTCGGGAAGACGCGGCTCCCGGAGGCGGCCGGCGAGCCCTACGATCCCGACGAGGACTGAGACGGTCGGAGACGAGTCAGTGCACCGTCGATCGCAATGCGGTGTGCGATCAAACGGTAAATCGTCGTCTCCGACGGTATGACGAACCGATGCACCGATGGGCCTGGGGATCGACCTCCGCCTATGACCGATCGCCAGGACCTGATCGAGGCCGCCCGCGAGATCCAGACCGAAGCCCACGTCCCCTACTCGGAGTACCGCGTCGGCGCCGCCATAGAGACCGAAGACGGCGAGGTCTACACGGGCTGCAACATCGAGAACGCCAACTACAGCAACAGCTTGCACGCGGAGGAGGTCGCCATCGGAAAGGCGATCGCCGACGGCCACCGCGACTTCTCCCGGATCGTCGTCAGCTCCTCGCGGCGGGACGGCGTCACCCCCTGTGGGATGTGTCGCCAGACGCTCGCGGAGTTCTGTGGCGAGGAGTTTCCGGTGTTCTGTGACGCGGACGGCGAGGTCGAGGCGTACACCCTCGGCGAGCTCCTCCCGGCGGCGATCAGCGAGGAGACCTTGGAGTAGCGACGACCGCGAGCGACCGCCACACCTATCCCCCGCTCCCCGAAACGAGGGCCATGCTCGAGCGCCTCCGGAAGCGGGTCCGCGGCAACGGCGAGCCGGTCGTCGGCCTCTTCGTCGACGGGCCGAACGTCCTCCGCGAGGAGTTCGACGTCGATCTCGACGACGTTCGCGAGGCCGGGACCGGCTTCGGTCGCCTCGGCGTCTGCCGGCTCTACCTGAACGAACACGCCACCCCGGGACTGATCCAGGCCGCCGAGGCGAGGGGGTTCGAGGTCGTCGTCACCAGCGGCGACGTCGACGTCCGCCTCGCGGTCGACGCGACCGCCCTCGCCGACGCTATCGACGTCCTCGCGGTCGTCTCACGGGATACGGACTTCAAACCAGTCGTCGAGCACGCCGGCCGGAACGGGCTCCGGACGGTCGCGATCGCCCCCGGGTCCTATGGAGGGTCGGACGCGCTCCCGAACGCCGCCGACGAGTCGATGAGCCTCGAGGACTAGATCCCCTTCTCGGTGATCTCTAAGTCGTAGGTGCCGCTGCCCGACCAGGCGTCGACCATCACGTACAGCGGTTCCTGGCTGGGGTCGTCGACGACGATCTCCTCGTTGCTACCCCAGTTGTACGACCGGTGATCGTAGCTCGCGGTCGTCGGACAGCCCCCGCCCTCGTTGGCGTAGAGGTCGAAGGTCGCGTCCGAGGGCCCCTGGAGGTCGACGACGACCTGGCAGGTGTCCGCGAGCTCCCACTCGTAGGACCAGCAGTCGGAGCCGCCGCTCGAGAGCGACTGATCGGAGATGGCGGTCGTCGTTCGGGCGTCACCACAGGTACCCCCGCCCCCGCCGCCTCCGCCGCCACCGCCGTCGCCGGGTTCGGTGCCGACCGCGGCCTCGGCGTCGACGCGACCCGAACCCTGTTCGTCGGCCGAGAGGCCGACGTCCTCGGCGGTGTTCTTCAGATGCATCCGGGTGTCGGCGGTGTCCGTTCCCCACTGCGAGATCGCGAGTCCGGCGACGCCGGCGACGACCGGCGAGGCCATCGAGGTCCCCGAGAGCTGGTCGTAGTCGTCCCAGGGTATCGTCGAGAGCACGTTACTGCCGGGCGCACAGAGTTCGATCTCCTCGCCGACGTTCGAGTAGGCCGCGAGCGAGCCGTCGGGGTCGAGCGCCGAGACGGCCAGACACTCGTCGTAGGCCGCGGGGTAGGAGACGCTCGCCCCGTAGTCGTTGCCCGCGGCGGCGACGACGAGCGAGCCCTGGTTCTGGGCGTAGGAGACGGCGTTTTGCATCGTGGTCGTCGAACCGCCGCCACCCAGCGAGAGGTTGACCACGTCGGCGCCCTGGTCGGCCGACCACGTGATCGCGTCGGCGATGTCCGACAGCGAGCCGCCGCCGCTCTCGTCCAACGCGCGCGCCGAGAGCAGCGAGCAATCGCTGATCCCGGCGTGGCCGGTCCCGTTGTCGGTGCCGCCCGCGGCGATCCCGCCGACGTGGGTGCCGTGGTTCTCGTCTTGCTGGACGGGATAGGGGTCGGCGTCGCCGCCCGCGAAGTCCCGACCGTAGTTCGAGACGCTGCCGTCCACGTTCCCCTCGAGGTCGGCGTGGTCGTACTGGATCCCCTGGTCGACCACCGATATCGTCACGTCGGAATCACCCAGGGTGGCGTCCCAGGCGCCCTCACAGCCCACCATCTCCGGGGCGTACTGGTCGCCGTAGCGGGGATCGTTCGGGGTGAAAAGCGCCTCGAACGTGACGTTCGGTTCGGCGTACCGGACGTGCTCTTTCCGGGTGATCGTGTTTACAAAGTTCTCGCGTGCGCGGTTGGGGGTGTGGCTCGGGAACTTCACCGCGACGTAGCCGATCCGGTCGTTCGAGCCGACGACCTTCGCTCTCCCGGGAACGTGACGACGGACCGATCCCTCGAGATCGGAGACGGCGCCCTTGGCGACGCCGACGAGGATCTCGTCTTTCTTCGGCCCCGCTCCCCGCCCAGGGGTCGCGACGGTGAGCCCCGAGAACAGCCCGCCAGCGCCGGCGGCGCCGAGGAGTTTCAGCGCGGTTCGCCTGTCGACTGCCGGAGTGTCATCGTCTGGCATGACGTACCGTCCCGAAGTAGTTACCAACGGGAATTACTTTCGGTATTCGGAGAGTGTACGACGGGGTGGTAGGTCGCGTGCCACTGTCGGTGCCGTCGCCCGTCTGCGTGTCCGGCACGAACCGCCGGACTTCTATCGCTCCGATCCGAACGTCCGTCGATGACCGACCCCGATACGCCCGTTCTGGACAACCACCTCCATCTCGACCCCGACAACGGGCGGGGGCTCGCCGCCGTCGACGACTTCCGGCGGATGGGCGGGACCCACCTGATCGTGGTGAACAAACCGTCCTGGCATCTGGGCCAGGACGTCGAGGGAGGCGAGGAGTTCCGGCCCGTCTTCGATCGCACCCTCGATGTCGTCGCGGAAGCCGCCGACCGGCTCCCGGGAACCGCGTGGCCCGTCCTGGGCGTCCATCCCGGACTCGTGACCCGGCTAGTCGACGACCGGGGGCTCTCCCCCGAGCGCGCGGGCGACCTCATGATCGAGGGTCTCGAGCTCGCGGCCGACTACGTCGCGGAGGGGGAGGCTCTCGGGTTGAAGTCCGGGCGACCCCACTACGACGTTCCGGAGGCGGTGTGGGAGGCGTCCAACCGGGTCATGCGCCGGGCGTTCTCCCTCGGCGCCGACCTCGACTGTGCCGTCCAGCTCCACACTGAGGAAAGCGAGGACCTCACCGTGGTCGCGGGCTGGGCCGAAGAGACGGGGCTTCCGGCCCACCGCGTCGTCAAACACTACGCCAGCGGCCGTCTGGCGGGCCCGACCCCGAGCGTCATGTCCGAGAAGGATTGGCTCCAGGAGGCCGCCGAGCGCGGCGACCCCTTCCTGATGGAGACCGACTTCGTCGACGACCCCGACCGGCCCGGCGCGGTGCTCGGGCCAAAAACGGTCCCTCGACGGGTCGACTGGCTCGAGGCGGAGGGGCACGCCGAGGCGATCCGGACTGCCCACGTCGAGACGCCTCGACTGGTGTACGGGGTCGACACCGAGGCCACCCTCGATCCGGGGGGTGAGAACGGATGACCCGGCCCGATCGGTTGCATGGGTATTTTTATAGCCACCTTCCCTCTTGCGGACCAACAACTCTCCGTCACGTATGAGTCCCCCACAGTACACGCTCGCCTTCAAACCCGCAATCGGCCTCT
The DNA here is from genome assembly GCF_003344565.1 of Saliphagus sp. LR7. Classification (NCBI taxonomy): domain Archaea; kingdom Methanobacteriati; phylum Methanobacteriota; class Halobacteria; order Halobacteriales; family Natrialbaceae; genus Saliphagus; species Saliphagus sp. LR7. Next base: position 145,745 of record NZ_QPND01000007.1, read on the forward strand.
ACGGGCAACACGACCCGAGCTCCGTCCTCTTCGAGGATGGGGTCCCCGTCTTCGGGATCGAGGAGGAGCGCCTGACGCGTCAGAAACACGCCGTCGAGACGTTCCCCCGGCTGGCGATCGAGGCCTGCCTCGACTACCGCGGGCTCGAGCTCTCCGAGGTCGACCGCGTCCTCCTTCCCTACGACCCGAGCCTCCGCTCGCGCATCCGCTCGCACTATCTCGGCGACGCGCTCCGGGCGCCCGGGATCGCCCGGAAGCTCTCCGCTCTGGAACGGACCCTGGTCGCCGAGATCCGGGGGAACTTCCTGCCGACCCGGGAGATCGAGACCAAACTCGCGGAGATCGGTACCCCGGTCCCCGAGGTCGAAACACGCTCCCATCACCTCTGTCACGCCGCAAGCGCCTTCCACCCCTCCGGCTTTTCGGAGGCCGCGGTGTTGACGATCGACGCGAAAGGTGAGTACGACTCGACGGTCGTCTGGCACGGCTCAGATCGGGGCCTGAAACGGCTGCGAACGTACGACCACCCCAACAGCCTCGGACTGTTCTTCGCGATCGTCACCGAGTTCCTGGGCTACCGGATGTTCAACGGCGAGGGGAAGGTGATGGGACTGGCCCCCTACGGCCGGGAGAACCCCGGGATCGAGCGCGCGCTCCGCGGGCTGGTCGACCTCGGGGTCGATTACGACGTGACGCCGCTGACCCGGCGCTGGGGGACGGGCTACGGCGTCAACGTCCTGGAGGATATTTTCGACCGGTCGCGGACCGAGACCCCCGGCGAGTTCGACCAGTGGGAGAAAGATCTCGCGTACACCGCCCAGAAGCTCTTGGAGGAGACGGTCGTCGAGATCGCCGAGGACGCCGTCTCGAAGACGGGCGCCTCGAACGTGGCGCTCTCGGGCGGGGTCGCCCTGAACTGCAAGCTCAACAAGCGGATCCGGGAGTCCCCCGCCGTCGAGTCGACGTTCGTCCAGCCCGTCGCCAACGACGCGGGCCTCGCGCTGGGTGCCGGCTGGGTCGACCAACACCCCTCGGAGGTCGAGCGCCAGTCGACGGTCTACCTCGGTCCCGCCTACGACGACGACCAGATCGAACGACGTCTCCGGACCAACAAGATCCCCTACGCCACCCCCGACGACGTAGAGGGCTACGTCGCCTCCCGGCTCGCCGAGGGTGCGCTGGTTGGCTGGTTCCAGGGCCGTATGGAGATGGGTCCTCGGGCCCTGGGCGCCAGAAGCATCCTCGCCGACCCCCGTTCGATCGAGTCCAGGGATCGGGTCAACGAGTTCGTCAAACACCGCGAGGAGTGGCGTCCGTTCGCCCCCTCGATGAAAGAGGAGGCCGCCCCAGACTACCTCGTCGATGGTGCGCCCTCCCCCTTCATGATCGACACGTTCGACGTCCGCCCGGAGAAAGTAGAGGACCTCGCCGCGGTCGTCCACCCCGCCGACGACACGACCCGGCCCCAGACCGTCCGGGAGGACCAGCATCCCCGCTACTACCGCCTGCTCTCCGCGTTCGAGGAGATCACCGGGGTGCCGGTCGTGCTCAACACCTCCTTCAACGACCACGGCGAGCCGATCGTCAACACGCCCACCGAGGCGATCAAGGACTTCTACGGGATGGGCCTGGACGCCCTCGTCCTCGGCGACTACGTCCTCGAGAAGGACCCCGCCCGGTTCGACTCGATGGAGGAGTTGGCCGACTCCGCGACCGTTCCCGACGTCGCGCAGTCGGCTTCGGAGGGTCGATCCCCCGTCATCTCGGGGTCCTGAGCTCCCCGGAGCGGACGCTGGGAAACTCGCAGTTCGATGGCGCTGTGGAGACCGCCCGAACCGTTCGGGAGCGAGAGACGGCCACACTCCGGCGACGGGAGGTCGCCGCGGCAAGCGGGACGTCCCGTTGCTGGTTCTGGGACGTTTATAACCCTCCGTGCGAACACCGACACGATGGAGGCCGTTCTGTGGTACGTGCTCACGGGGACGCGGGGCGGGCCCAACCGCCTCCGGATCCTCGATGCGCTCGACGCGAAGCCACGGAACGCGAACCAGCTCGCCGAGGCCCTCGAGCTCGATTACAAGACGGTCCGCCACCACCTGGACGTGCTCGTCGAGAACGGGATCCTGCGGACGAGCGGCGACGACTACGGCGCCGTCTACCTCCCGACCGAGCGGGCGAACCACAACTGGGACACCGTCGAGGAGATCATGGAGTCAATGGACGAACTATGAACGGATTTGGGACAGCGTATATCCCCACGGGATTGCAAGGAGGGGTTGGATGTCGATCTGGATAGACGCGGCACGGCTCTCGACGGCCGTCAACGTCCTCATCCTCCTCGCGCTGAGTTACATCTGGGCGCGAAACTACCTCCGGATCCGCTCGAAACACGTCATGGGGCTGCTGATCTTCGCCCTGCTCTTGCTCGCCGAGAACGCCCTCGCGTTCTACTACTACCTCATCCATGAGGACCTCTCGGCCTGGTTCGCCACCGGCGTCCCGGTCATCGCCTGGCGCGCGATGTTGATCCTCCACGTCCTCGAGACGGCCGCGCTCGCCTTCCTGCTGTGGGTCACCTGGGAGTAATCACGGACGTCTCGATCCCCCGTTCGTCTCTCGCCGTCGATGGTACGTGTAGGAAGGGGTCGCCCGTTGTGGGCCCAAATTGGGTGAGAGTTCGGTAAATCTTCATACGTGTTTCGGGGGTCCGTTCTGATGCGCTTCGAGCGCACCACCATGACCGACGAGAGATCCACGAACGACGACACAGCACAGTCACGGTTCAACAGCTCCTCGCGGCGGCGCTTCCTCGGCACGTCGGCGCTGCTCGGCGCGGGCGCACTCGCCGCGACGGCGCCGGCGTCGGCGACCACCCTGACCTCCATGGACGGCCACGACGGAAGCGAGGGGACCGACGACGGCCCCTCGGACGCCGACATCCTGAACTTCGCGCGAACGCTCGAGTTCCTCGAGGCCCGCTTCTACCGGGAGGGCCTCGATACGATCGGCGAGCACGACCTCCACTGCTCGGAGCCCCTCCGGATGATCGGCGGCCCGATCCAGGACGACGCCTACGGGGAGCTCCGGGTCATCCAGGCCCACGAGGAGGCCCACGTCGAGGCCCTCGGGGACGCGATCGAGGGACTGGGCGGCGAGCCGGTCGCCGAACCCGAGTTCGACTTCGGGACGGCGACCGAGGACCCCGTGGAGTTCCTCGCGACCGCCGCGACCCTCGAGACCACCGGCGTCGCCGCCTACGCCGGCGCGGCCCCGCTGATCGAGAACGCCGAGTTGATCCCCTCCGCACTGGGCATCCACAGCGTCGAGGCCCGCCACAGCTCGTTCCTGAACGTGCTCAACGGCGAGAGCGGGTTCCCCGAGGCCGTCGACCAGCCGCTGACGATGGACGAGGTCCTCGAACGCGCCGGTCCCTTCATCGTCGAATAACCCTCGTCGAGCCGTTTTCACCCCCGCTGGCGCCCTACCCGGTTCGAGCGGTCCCGTTCTCTAGCTGCCGTGGCACCCCTCAATCATGCACCGAGGACGATCCCCGAGACGCCGAGGAAGACGAGCATCCCGCAGACGTCGACGACGTTCGTGACGATCGGGATCGTGGTGTCGTCGGGGTCGATCCCGAGGCGGTAGGAGGCGTAGGTCGTCGCCAGACTGAAGACGATGGCGATGACGGCGACCGACATCCCGCTGGCGAGCGAGATGACGAGCAGGGTCGGGAGGGGCAGTCCGAAGCCGAAGGCGGCGCCGACGGCGTAGGCGCCGACCGCCAGCGCCGTAAAGACCGTCGCCGCGAGCGCGAGGATCGCACCGACGTTGGCCCACAGAACCCGGTCTGTGGGAGAGATCTCGGTCGTCCCCAGGTGAAAGCGGGTCGTGAGTCGCGCCGAGAGGATCGCCCCCAGGTTGCCCCCCGTCCCGATCATCGTCGGCACCATCACCGCGAGGATGCCGTACTCCGCGAGCAGCGCCTCGGCGTCCTCCAGGGTGATCCCCGCGGCGAGGACGACGGTCGAGAGCACGACGAGCAACGGGAACATGGTTCGGACGATGTGTCGGGCGTCCCAGCTTCCCAGCGCCCCCTTCGGGACGGCCATCAGGCGATCACCTCGACGATCAGGACCGACAACAGCAGGAAGACCATCCCGAACACGTCACCCAGGGTGGTGACGATCGGCCCCACGAGGTTGTCGGGGTCGTAGCCGCGTTCGTAGCCCACGAAGATCAGCGCCAGGAGTCCGCCGATCAGCACGACCGAGGTCAATACCCCCGAGAGAAGCATGATGGCGACGAACTCGGCGAGGGCCGCCGACTCCCAGCCCAGTACGAAGAGCGCGATCCGGGTGAGCACGGCGATGACGACCGAGATCCCGACGGCGTTGACGAAGGAGGCGACGACCGCGTTGACCAGCCGCTCGTCCCAGGCGAACCGCGGCTCGATCAGGCCCTGGTGGAGCCCGCTGGAGATCCGTCCGCCGAGGGCGCCGTAGACGTTCCCCCGGGTGGCCAGGAAGACGGGCACCATCACGAGGAGTCCGGGAAACCGCGCGACGCTCTCGACGACTTCCTCTAGGACCACGCCCGAGAAGAGCCCGCCACAGAGCGCGACCAGCAGGACCGGGAGCGCCTCGCGGTAGATCGACCAGAGCTCCGTCCGGGCGTCCATACCGCTTGCTTCCCGACTCCGGTGTTAAATCTGGCGGGACCCCTGCGGAGAACGGATACGGGGAGCAGTCTCAGATCGGGCCCGACCCCGGGCTCTCGCGGTAGGAGCCGAGCAGTTCCTCCAGGATGATACACTCCTGGTCGGTCGGGTCGTAGTGGGTATCGATGAAGCGCTCGGCGGCCTCGTAGTCGCTCCGGAGGCCGTGTTTCCGGACGGTAATGACGGCGTCGAGAAAGAAGGTGCCGCCGTCGGTACCGAACGCGACTTCGGGGTCGGCGCTGTCGATGTCGAGTTCGGACTTGATCTCGTCGTAGTTGAACGTCTCGGGCTCGTGATCGGAATCGATGAGGGTCAGGACGTACTCCGCGGAGAACCGGTAGAACTCCGACTTGCTCTCGAACATACCGTCTTCGACGAGGCCGTCGATCCGGTCGACGACCGCGTCGGGATATCTGACGGTATCCTTCGCCATACCCTCACTATCTCGGGCCGAGATAATGATTGTTTCGGCATCTCGTCGCGGGGAGAAACGTCTGACGTACGGTTCGTGACGGAGTCGGGTCCGTCGGCGGATCCCGTTCTCGGCGGCGACCCATCGGAGAGACGAACATCGGATCACTCACCGGTTTCGCCACAACAGTGCGCCGGCCGGGATTTGAACCACCTGAAGACGGTCGCGCTCGTTGCACTCGCGCGCTGCGTCTTCCGTCCTTCAAATCTCCGTCGTTTCGCATACACGCCTCTCACGTTCGTTCGAGACGGTATGCGCCGGCCGGGATTTGAACCCGGGCCATGAGCTTGGAAGGCTCAGGTCCTACCACTAGACCACCGGCGCGCGCCGTCGCGGTCGCCCGCCACGGAACAGCCATCCCTTTTCGTCGTTCGCTTAAGGGCGTTTCTGTTCCGGTGTGACGACCGCATAACAGTTCCCCTTCGCGGTCCAGACCTCCTCGACGGCGAGGCTACTCTCCGCGAGATCCGCTTCGAACTCCGCGGGCGCGTAGATGTGGTAGAACCGATCGACGACGGTGCCATCGGGGAGCGTCCAGTCGACGGTCGTGTCGAACCCTTCCTCGCCGGCTTCGTCTCCCCTCTCGTTCGCGAACTTGTCGTGGGTCGTCGCCCAGACGCTCACCAGGGCCCGGCCACCGGGGGCGAGGGCCCGCGCGAGTTCGTCCAAACTCGCGATCCTGGCTGCCCGGCTCGGCAGATGGTGGAGGGTCGCGACGTAGGTAGCGAGGTTCACTGCTCTCGAGGCGATCGGGAGGGCGCTCGCGTCGGCCTGGATCGGGTCGATACCGAACCCGCGCTCGCCGGCCCGGTCGCGGCCGGCCTCGAGCAGCCCGCGGCTGAGGTCGACGGCGAGGACGCGGTCGGCCCGCTCGGCAAGGAGTTCGGCGTGGCGGCAGTTGCCACAGCCGAGATCGAGGCCGGCTCCGGCGGGGTCGGCGTCGGCGACGAACGTCTCGACTTCGGGCCAGGGGTGTTCGCGCGTCGCGGCGAAGTGGGTCGCGATCCGGTCGTAGGTCGCACGGACGTCGTCGCGCCCCTCGTTCATGGTCGATCCAGGAGAGCGACGTCCTAAAGGATTCCCGCCCGCCGGCGATGGCGGGCGTTACGTTCATACCGTGGGAGGCCTAACTGGGAGACAGGTAATGAGGCGCGAGCACTTCACGCTTGAGGTCAGCAACGTCGGCTGGATCGACGCCGGCGGCGAACCCCGAAAACCGACCGTATCGATCGATTTCACTGGTCCGGAGTCGATGCTCCGCGAGCGCCTCACCGGAGCCGACGGCGAACCCCTGGAGGCCGGCCAGACCGACGTCTCGCTTCGACTCCAGGGCTCGCTTGGCACGGAGACGACCGGCGTCGTCAGCGTCACCAACCGCGTCACCGGTGACTTCGTCCTCGAACTCAACGAGGAGGCCGAGGACGTCCTTTCCTTTATCCGTGCGGCCCGGGGCTACGGCGAGACGGCGACCGACGACGACGGCCGGTACGTCGTCGAGATCGCCGCCGACGGCGAGGCGTTCGCCACCTACGACAAACGGACCTTCCTCGTCTACGACGACGAGGGGAATTTGTTGCGCCAGCACAGCCTCATCCCCAGCGGTGTCGAACTCTAGGGCTTATCACTCGGCCGACCCACCTTCGGGTATGCACACCCACATCGTCCCGGTCGGCTTCGACTACGACCGGCTGATCGCGCCCCTGGTTCGCGATCAGGCAGACGTCGATCGCGTTATTCTCTTAGAGGGCGCCGTCGGCAGCGAGGCAAACGTCGAGTACTCGAGGCATCTCTCTCGAAAGCTCGAGAACGACTTCGAGAACCTGCTCGGCGCGACCACCGAACGGTTCGTCCTGGAGGACGTCTACGACTACGACGACGCCTTCGAGCAGGCCTACGGGCTCATCACCGCCGAACTCGACCGGGGCAACGAGGTCTGGGTCAACGTCGCCGCGATGCCCCGGACGGTGAGCTTCGCCTTCGCGACCGCCGCGAACTCCCTGATGGTCGAACGCGAGGACGAACGCGAGGCGATCCACACCTACTACACCGCCCCCGAGAAGTATCTGGAGACCGAACTCGCCGAGGAGCTACGCACCCAGGCGGCCCTCCTAGAGGAACTCCTCGCGGAGGACGACACGGGCGATACGGGCGACGACCCCGCCGTCGGCAACGGCCGGGTCGAAGACCGACTCGAGAGCGCGCGAGACCTGCTCGCGGAGTTCGACGAGCGCGGGACGACGATCGGCGCCAAGGAGATCGACGGGAGCCACATCGTCGAGCTGCCGGTCGCCTCCTTCTCGAACGTCAAACCGTTCGAGGAGTTCATCCTCTACAAGCTGGGCGAGGACGGCGAGTTCGACTCGGTGTCGGAACTCGCCGAAGCGCTCGCCCGGGAGTTGAACGAGGAGTACACCGACAGCTTCCGCTCGAAGGTGATCTACAACGTGGATCGCCTGGGCCCCGGGGGGAAGGGCTACATCGAGCGCGAGGAACACGGAAAGTCCTACCGGACCCGCCTCTCGCGGATCGGCGAGCTATGGGTGCGGGCGCACTCCGACTCCGAGTCGGCTCCCGAAAGCGAGCGCGACTGACTCGCCCGACCGACCGGTTCCCGAAACCAGCGCTATTCTCCCGACCTCATCCGCACCAGAACCCGCTCGCGGACGACCAGCAGGCAGGGCAGAACGGTCAGACAGGCGACGAACGCGAAGACGATGCTCAGTCCCGTGACGAGCCCGAAGCGCTGGAGCGGCGGCGCGAGCGCCAGCGCCAGCACGCCGAAGCCCGCTGCGGTCGTGAGCGCACTTCCCAGTAGGGCGCCGCCGGTTCCGGTGATCGTCGCGGCGAGTGCGTCCTCGAGCGAGTCACGATCCTCCCGTTCCGAGACGAACCGCTCGCCGACGTGGATGCTGTAATCGACTCCGAGCCCGATCGCGAGGCTCGTGATGACGGCGGTCTCGCTGTTGAAGGGGAGCTCGAGGAGCGCCATCGCCCCGAGTAGCCAGGCGAGGGCGGCGACGACCGGCGCGAGCGTGATCGCTCCCAGGGTGAGCGTGTGGTGGCGCACCCAGTAGAGGACCGTGAGGAAGGCGAGGATGACGACCAGCGTCACCGCGAACGCCTGGACGAGCGTTTCCAGCAGGGCGTCCTGAATCACCGCGGTCGTCACGGGACCGCCGGCGGCCGTCGCCGTCACCGGCGCGTCCGATTCGATCGCTGCAGCGAGCGCGCGGGTGTCCTCGGCGACGGCCTGGGCGGGCGCGTCGCCCCGAACGGAGACCAGCAGGCGAGCCGATTCGTAGCCGCCGCCGTCCGTTCGCTCGATGACGGTCGAAGCCCGGTCGGCATCGACCTCGAAGAGGACGTCGTAGAGCCCCGCGACGTCCTCGTCGGGGAGGCCGTCGCCGTCCGCGTCGCGTTCGTCAAGGGCAGCAGCGACCGACTCGTTGTCGCCTGCGATTCCCCGGACGACCCTCGCCGGGCTCTCGATCGCGGGAGTGCCGTCGGCCCGGAGGGCGATCGTCTCGCCCTCCGCGGCGGCCGTCGCGTCGTCGATCGCGGCGAGCGCGGCGGGGTCGGTGACGTCCCCGCGTATCAGTACCTGTGACTGGCTTCCCTCCCCGCGCTCGCGGAAGTTGTCGCCCAGGTATTCGGCGTCGTCACTGATGGTGTAGGTGTCGGGCGCGAGCGGTCCCGGCAGGGATTTGGCCCACTCGGGGGCGTCCTCCGGGAGGAAGTCGGCCTGGTTGAACTCCGTGTCGATGCCCGTCGCGCCGTAGGCGCCGCCGGCAGCGAGCAGGAGCGCCACTAAAACGACTGCGAGTGGTGCCCGGCGGACGCCCGCGACGACGCCCGACAGCGCCCGGCCGACGAGGCCGCCCCCGACACCGAACGGCGGTTTCGCGCGGTCGCGGCCGAAGCGTCCCTCGAGGACCGAATCGACCTCGACTTTCAGTGCGGGGACGAACACGCCGAAGACGACGAACGTCGCGAGGATCCCACCCGCAGAGAGGACGGCGAAGTCCTGGATCGCCGGCAGCGGGCTGACGTAGTTCGAGAGGAAGCCGACGGCCGTCGAGAACGTCGCGGCGGCGAGCGCGAGGGTGACGCCCCCGAGTCCGAGGACCATGCCCCTCGCGGCGCCGATCGATCCGGGGTCGCCCGTCTCCCGTCCCGATCCCCCGTCGAGCATCCCCCGTCTGGCCTCCCGGTAGCGCATCACGACGTGCAACGAGTAGTCGATCGCGAGCCCGATCAACAGGAACGGAACCGCGATCAGAAGCTGGCTCGACGGCACCTCGAGCCAGCCCTGGATGCCCGCGAGCCAGGCGAGCACGAGTGCGATCCCGAGGAAGGCGATCAGCACGTCGGCGACGTCTCGGTAGGTGATCGCGAGGATCGAGAGGACGAGGACGAACGCGACGGGCGTGATGATCGCGAAGCTGTCGCCGACGGCACTCGAACTCGCCGCGTCGGTGATCCCTTGCCCGAAGACGAAGGCGTCCTCGAACCGTTCTTCGACCAGCGACTCGATCTCGACCTGGGCGTCGTACGCGAGTCCGGGGTCCTCGTCGGGGCTGCCGTCGTTTTCCTGAAAGACGAACGTGATCCGGGCATCGGCGTCGGTGGTGCCGGGTTCGTAGTCGGCCGGCAGGAACTCGTAGGGATCGCCCTGGACGTCAGCGTCGGGGTCGAGCACGTCGGCGAGGAGCGCCTCGACCTCCTCCTCGGAGCGGTCCTCGATGGCCTCGACTTGCTCGGCGAGATCGGGGTGGCTCGCGTCGGGCGGACCCTCGCTCTCGGCGGCACGGTCCTCGAAGACCGCGCCCGTCGCGACGACGTTCTCGAGACCGACGAACCCCTCGTCGGTCAGCGTCCCGTTGATCGACTCGTTGGCCCGTGCCTCCTCCTGGAGACGTAAGGAGTCGAGCAGTGACTCGCGGGTGAGGACGTCGCCGTCCTCGTCGCGGACGACGATCTGTGCGACGACCGTGTCGTCGGTGCCGTATCGCTCCTCGATCTCCTCGACGGCCCGGGTCTCCTCGGAATCGACGTCGAACTGGCCGATGCCGCCCTCCTCGCTGTCGCCGACGACCGCTCCCGCGGCGACGGCGAGGGTGACGAGGAGAAGGGCGAGGACGACGAGTTTGCTGTGGCCGACGACGAGCCCTGCATAGCGATCGGCGAGGTTCCCCCTCACGATCGCCGCCTCCCGGCTCTCTCCACTCTGCGTCCGACGTCCCTCCGACTCATACCCTGCCTCGGATCCGAGCCTTCATAGCCGTTCGGATGAAACCGGGTTTTGTATAATCCATACCCGATTATGAATACCGATACCTCGCGCGATCGCGGCATTCTGAGTCCCGCCGATCGTGCCTACCTGCTCGGCGAACGGGAGATGAGCCACGACCAGTCGGCGCGCAACGCCGAGGCGCGGATCCGCCGGCGGATACGGGACGCGATCCTCGACTTCGACCTCCTCCTCCATACCCTGTCCGCGAAGGACCGCCGGCAGGTGTTCGACGAGGTCGCGACCGACCCCGAACTGCTGGACGGACTGCGGGCGATGGTCGCGTTCACCTACGTCGGCACCAAAGAGCAGGGCCTCGACTTCGAGGACGTGCTCGTCCCCGCGGTCAGAAACTCCGAGGAGGCCTACGCCGCCAAACGGTTCGACGCCACCGCCGACGTCGAGGTCACGTTTTCGGTCGAAACCAGCGTCAAAGAAAACATCCGGGAGGTCGCTGCCAGTCTCCAGGCCGGCGAGCCCGTCACCCCCGGCGCGCTGTTCTCGCTGGTCATGCAGGGAGAGTACGACCCCGCGGACCACGACGAGATCACGCTCGTCGGCACCGAGGGGGTCGACGACCAGTTCCTCGCCCGGCTCGCGGAGTACCTCGAGGCCGACCTCGAGCGGGTGAGCGACTCGCGGGCCGTCCTGGGGCGGTGACGGCGGCGACGCGAAAAAGCTAACACGGCGGTCCGCCCAGTAGGAGTATGGACGAGCCCGTCGCGATCGGCGCGAACGGTCACACCACCGTCTTCGTAGGGGCCCCGTAGCCCCACCTCTTCACCGCGATTCGACGGATGTATTGTCGCCGACCGGAACCAGCCACACAACGACCAGTATCACCGATGTACGAGAAACCGTTCCCGACGACACGACAGAACCGACGCCCGCCGCGGGCGGTGAGAGCATGAGCATGGACGACCCCGAACACGAGGACGCTCGCGAAGCCGCTCTCGAGGGCGAGTACAACCCGACCGAAGTCGAGGCGAAGTGGCAAGAGCGGTGGGTCGAAGCCGAGACGTACGCCTACGAGGGCGCAGCCGACCCGAACACGGCGTACGCGATCGACACCCCGCCACCGACGGTCTCGGGGAGCCTGCACATGGGCCACCTCTACGGTCACACGCTCCAGGACTTCGCCGCCCGATTCCAGCGGATGGCAAACGGCGAGGTCCTCTTTCCGTTCGGCTACGACGACAACGGGATCGCCTCCGAGCGGCTGACCGAGGAGGACCTCGATATCCGCCACCAGGAGTACGAACGCCGGGAGTTCCAGCGGCTCTGCCGGGAGGTCTGCGCCGAGTACGAAGCGGAGTTCACCGAGCAGATGCAGGGACTGGGGACCTCGATCGACTGGAGCCACACCTACAAGACGATCGAGCCCCGCGTCCAGCGGATCTCACAGCTCTCCTTTCTGGACCTCTACGAGAAGGGCCGGGAGTACCGAAAGAACGCGCCTGCGATCTGGTGTCCAGAGTGCGAGACGGCGATCTCCCAGGTCGAGACCGAGGACGACGAGCGCGACGCCCATTTCAACGACATCGCGTTCGAACTTACGGGAAACGCGCCCCGCGAGGAGTTCGTCATCTCGACGACCCGACCGGAGCTGATTCCGGCCTGCGTCTCGGTTTTCATCCACCCCGACGACGACGCAAACCAGGATCTCATCGGCGAAACCGCACGGGTCCCGATCTTCGGCCACGAGGTCCCGATCATCGCCGATGACCGCGTGGACACGGAGAAAGGGTCGGGCGTCGTGATGTGCTGTACGTTCGGGGACCGAAACGACATCGAGTGGTACCAGGCTCACGACCTCCCCTTGCGGGTGGCGATCGACGAGACCGCGACGATGACCGACCTCGCGGGCGACTACGAGGGTCTGAGTACGGCGGAGGCGAGAACGGAGATCGTCGAGGACCTCGAGAGCGAGGGCCACCTCCGCGACCGCCGCGAGATCGTCCACGCGGTCGGCGTCCACGAACGGTGTGACACACCTGTCGAGTACCGCGTCTCGAAGCAGTGGTACGTCGAGATCCTCGATCACAAGCAGGAGTACCTCGATGCAGGTGCCGAAATGGAGTGGTACCCCGAGAAGATGTTCTCTCGGTACCGCCACTGGATCGAGGGCCTCGAGTGGGACTGGCTGATCTCGCGCCAGCGCGACTCGGGGATTCCGTTCCCGGTGTGGTACTGTACCGACTGCGACCATCCGGTGATGGCCGAGCGCGAGGACCTCCCGGTCGATCCGCTCTCGGACGAGCCGCCCGTCGATGCCTGTCCGAAGTGCGGGGGCGAGAGCTTCGAGCCCGAGGAGGACGTCTTCGACACTTGGGCGACCTCCTCGCTGACGCCGCTGATCAACGCGGGCTGGGACTGGGACGAGGAGAGTGGAGAGTTCCGAATGGAGCATCCTGAACTCTACCCGTTCGATCTCCGTCCGCAGGGCCACGACATCATTTCGTTCTGGCTCTTTCACACCATCGTCAAGTGCTACGAACACACCGGGGAGGTCCCCTTCGACGCGACGATGATCAACGGCCACGTCTTAGACGAGAATCGAGAGAAGATGTCGAAGTCGGAGGGCAACGTCGTCGATCCCGCCGAGGTCATGGACGAGTACCCCATCGACGCGATCCGCTTCTGGGCGGCGAGCGCCGCCGTCGGCGACGACTTCCCCTACCAGGACCAGGACATCGTCGCCGGCGAGAAGCTCATTCGGAAGCTCTGGAACGCCTCGAAACTGGTCGACGACTTAGCGCCCGCCGATCCCGACGAGCCCGAGGAACTGGAGGCGATCGACCGCTGGCTACTGGCCGAACTCGACGCCGCCGTCGCGGACCTGACCGACCACCTCGAGAGCTACGAGTTCGCGAAGGCCCGAAACCGTCTCAGAACGTTCTTCTGGAACACGTTCTGTGACGACTACCTCGAGATCGCCAAAACGCGCGAGGACAGTGCCTCGACGGGCTACGCGCTCCGGCGAGCCCACCGCACGTTCCTGACGCTGTGGGCGCCCTTCCTCCCCCACGTCACCGAGGAGATCTGGCAGGCGCTGTACGCCTCCGAGGGCGAGCTCGCGGAGACCAGCCTCCACACCGGAGAGTGGCCCAGCCCCCAGGGATACGACGCGGATCTCGCGGCCGGCGAGACGGCGATGGAGGTCGTCTCCGCGCTCCGGCGCTACAAGTCCGAGCGCCAGCTTCCACTGAACGCCGACCTCGAACGGGTCGCGGTCTACGGCCCGATCGAGGGCTTCGAGGGCGTGATCCGGGACGTGATGCACGTTAGCGAACTCGAGGCGCTCGAGGATCCACCGGAGATCACGACCGAGGTCGCCGCGATCGACCTCGACTACTCGAAGGTCGGCCCCGAGTACGGCTCGAAGGTCGGCGAGATCGACGCCGGGATCGAGAGCGGGGAGTACGAGGTTCGCGATGGGACCCTCCGGGTCGCCGGCGAGGAACTCGGCTCCGAACTGTTCGAGGTCGAACGCGAGCGGACCTACTCGGGCGACGGCGAGATGGTCGAGACCGAGTCGGCGGTCGTCGTCGTCTCGGAGTAGCTACGGCCCGTCACCGCGACAGCCGTCCGTGAGGGGGAGTCCGGCGAGTTGGGCGGCCGCGAGCAACACCCGCGCGTTCTCCAGGCCGCTCTCCAAGGCCTCAAGCCGGCGGCCGTGATCAGCGACCGGCACCAGCCGGGCGGTCGTTCCAGAGGGGTCGATCTCGAGGACGGTGTAGGAAGCGGGGTAGGGCCCGAGCGCGGGCAGGGTAAACTCCCGGACGCCGCGGGTCCGAGTCACGGACGGAAAGTGGACGTGGCCGGTACAGACGAGCGGGTCGCCTGGAGCGTCCCGGAGGACGGAGACGAGCGTGTCGGCGTTCTCGAACACCGGCGAGGCCGCATCGACGGGGAACGCCTCGGCGGCCTCGAAGAGAAACGACCGGCTCCCGGGGAGGTCGTGGTGGACGGCGACGAGCGGATCCTCGATATCCGAGAGGCGATCGGCGAGCCAGTCGAGGGTCGATTCCGAGAGCCGGCCCATATAGGAGTCGGTCAGCGAGCCGGGCGTCGAGGCGTTCGAGCTCAGTCCGACGAGATCGACGCCGCCGATCCGCTCGTGGAAGGGGAGCGATCCGGGCGTATACCGGCGTTCGAACTCGCCCAGCGAGAGCTTCGGCTCCGATTCCCCGGCAAAGAGGTCGTGGTTGCCGGGGACCGCGAGGAGGGGGGGCTCGATCTCGGCGAGCAGGCGATCCAGGGCCTCGTACTCCTCGCGGGCCCCCCTCTGGACGAGGTCGCCGACGAAGACGACGGCATCGAGGTCGGCGCCGTTTATCGACTCGACGGCGCGCTCGAGGCGCTCGGCGGTCCGGTGGGAGACCCGCCAGGTGCCGGTCGCCGACGTCGAGAGGTGGAGGTCGGCAAGCAGGGCGATGCGCGTTCTCGAGTCGGCGGTCGGACGGTCGAACCGCCCGAGCAGGGGACCGGAACCCATTACTGGAGACCGACCTGCCGCCGGAACGTAATACTGCCGGCCGTCCCCGTCCGAACGCCGACCGTTCCCCGTGTGTGTAATTACCGTGGCGTATTCGCGGACATGGTAAATATTAAGCGTCGGCATAGCCTACTCGACCGCGATGACCGACTACGTCTCGACCACGCCGGGGTTGTTCCCGCTCCCCGACTGGGCGAAAGAGGACCTCTCGGACCTGAAGGGCCACCAGAAGGGTGACCTGATCGGCGGCGACGAGGACGAGGAGATCGCCGCGGCCTACGAGGAGGCCCGCGGCGAGGTGATCGACCGCCAGCGCGAGGCCGGCATCGACCGGATCGCCGAAGGCCAACTGCGGTGGGACGACATGCTCGCCCATCCCCTCGCGGTCCACGACGCAGTCGAGACCCGCGGGATCGTCCGCTACTACGACAACAACAACTTCTACCGCGAGCCCGTCGTCTCCGGCGATCTCGACTTTTCGGGCGACGTCGCGAGCGAACTCGAGGCCGCGAGCGACCGCGTCGAGGAGGGCCTCCAGGCGGTGCTTCCGGGACCGTACTCGCTCGCGGACCTCGCGACCGACGAGCACTACGGCGACGAGGCGGAGTTCCTCGCCGCGATCGCCGACTTCCTCGCGGGCGAGGCCGAGGCGTTCCCCGACCACGAGACGCTGTTCCTGCTCGAGCCCTCGCTCGTCGAGTCCCCGCCGGAAGACGGCGAGGACGAGCGCGCCAGCGAGGCGATCGACGAGGTCGCCAGCGCGACGGATTCGGAGGTCGTCGTCCAGCCCTACTGGGGCGGCCTAGAGGAGAAGGTCTACGCCCACCTGCTCGATGCCGACGTCGACGCCGTCGGCTTCGACTTCGTCTCCGACCGGGAGGACAACGTCTACAACCTCCAGGAGTACGGCGCGCCCGGCTCGATCTCGCTGGGACTGGCCGACGGCCAGAACACGCTCGTCGAGGAGCCCGAGACGATCCGCGAGCGCGTCGAGTGGATCGACGACCAGCTCCCCGTCTCGGCGTTCGAGACGGTCTATCTCACGACGAACACGGAGACGTTCTACCTGCCGTACGCGAAGTTCGAGGCGAAACTCGAGGCGCTCGGGGAGGCCGCGGAGCTCGCGGAGGTGAAAGCCGCATGACCAACGAGAACCGAGACCAGTTCCGACCCGAGGATCACCCGAACGACCACTTCCTGCTTACGACGGTCGTCGGGAGCTATCCCAAGCCCAAGTGGCTGAATCGTGCGAAGGAACTCTACGAGGACGACGACCACGAGTTCGACGACGAGGACTGGAACGAGGCCACTGACGACGCCGCACGCCTGATCACGGCCGAACACGAGCGGGCGGGCCTGGACGTCGTCGTCGACGGCGAGATGCGCCGGACGGAGATGGTCGAGTTCTTCGCCCACCGGATCGAGGGCTACGAGTTCAACGGCCCCGTGAAGGTCTGGGGACACAACTACTTCGACAAGCCGAGCGTGGTGTCGGAAGTCGAGTACGACGAGTCCTGGCTCGTAGACGAGTACGAGTTCACCGCCGGAGCCGCGACCCGCCCGGTGAAAGTACCCATTACCGGCCCGTACACGCTCGCGAACTGGTCCTTTAACGAGGCCTACAGCGACGAGGAGGCCCTCGCCTACGATCTGGCCGACCTCGTCAACGAGGAGATCGAGAAGTTGGTCGAGGCCGGCGCGCGCTACGTCCAGATCGACGAGCCCGCGCTCGCGACGACCCCCGACGACCACGCCATCGTCGGCGAGTGTCTCGAGCGGATCGTCGACGGCCTCCCCGAGGACGTTCGGGTCGGTCTGCACGTCTGTTATGGCGACTACTCCCGGATCTACCCCGAGATCCTCGAGTTTCCCGTCCAGGAGTTCGACCTCGAACTCGCCAACGGCGACTACGAGCAGTTGGACGTCTTCAAAGACCCCGAGTTCACGAAGGACCTCGCGCTCGGCGTCACCGACGCCCACGTCGCCGAGGTCGAGTCCGTCGAGGAGATCGAGGCAAACATCAGGAAGGGTCTCGAGGTCGTCCCGCCCGAACAGCTGGTGATCTCGCCGGACTGTGGCGTGAAGCTCCTCCCCCGAGAAGTGGCCTACGAGAAGATGGCGAACATGGTCGAAGCCGCCAGAAACGTCGAGGAAGACCTCGACGCGGGCGAGATCGATCTCGGCGAGCGGGCGACGCCGGCCGACGACTGATCTGTCCCGCCGGCGGTCGCGGACAACGGGACCCGCCGCGATGGACCGAGGCGCTTTTGACCGGTCCGGACCGAGGGGAGGAAGAACCGTGTTGTCGGTTGAACTCCACGTCCACTCGTCGCTCTCCTATGACGGCCGGGATCCCGTCGAGCTCATCCTCGAACAGGCCGAAGCCGTCGGGCTCGACGCGATCGCCGTCACCGACCACGACGAGATCGCGGCGAGTCGCGAGGCCGCCGCCCGCGCGCCCGACTACGGGCTGGTCGGGATCCCGGGGATGGAAATCTCGAGCAAGGCGGGCCACGTCCTCGGGCTCGGAATCGAGGAGCCGGTCCCCCCGGGGCTCTCGTATGCGACGACCGTAGAGCGGATCCACGAGGCTGGCGGGATCGCGGTCGTCCCCCATCCCTTCCAGGAGTCACGCCATGGCGTGATGGCCCGGATCACCCGCGACGAGCTGGCGGAGGCGGACGCGATCGAGGTCTACAACTCCAGGCTGCTGACCGGGCGGGCGAACCGCCAGGCCGAACGCTTCGCCCGCGAGTACGGCCTGCCGATGACCGCCGGCAGCGACGCCCACGTGAGCGAGATGGTCGGCCAGGCGGTGACCCGCGTCGGGAGCGACGACCGCGAGAGCGGTGCGATCCTCGAGGCGATCGCCGAGGGGAAGACCTCCGTCGAGGGCAAACGGACGCCCTGGCGGATCAGCTTCCGGCAGGCCGCCGGCGGCGTCAAACGCCGGGTGCGAAGCCGGCTGGCCGAGCTCTCGCGATGACCGCGGGCGGACCGACGGAGCTTCGCGGCGGCGTCCTTCCTCGTATCCCCGGCCCCGACAGCGTCCGGGAGGCCCTCGACCGGACGGACCCCCTTCCCGGCACTGGCGGCTTCGCCGGATCGCTCGACGGCCGTCTCGTCAGGGACGTCCTCGGCCGGCGTCCCCTCTACACCGACGGCGAGGACTGGGCGTTCTCGCCGGCCGACCTCGACGACCCAACCCTCTTTCCGGCCGGAACGATCGACGACGACGGGGGCCGGGAGCAGGTATGGGAGCTTCCCGTTCCCGACCCCGAGAGCGACCACGACCCGGCGCTTGAGGCCGTCGATCGCGCGCTCGCCGAAAGCGTCGCGGACGTCCCAGCGGAGGGGACTGCTGTGGCGTTCTCGGGCGGGGTGGATTCGGCCCTGCTCGCCGCCTTCCTGGACGTCCCTCTCTACGTCGCCGGCTTTCCGGGGAGCCACGACATCGAGGCGGCGCGCTCGGCCGCCGCTGCGATGGGCCGCGAGGGGGAGCTGACGGTCGTCGAACTCACACACGGAGCGCTCGAGCGCGCGCTCCCGAAACTCGTCTCCGCCATCGACCGGGCGAACGCGATGGATCTCGGGATCGCCCTTCCCCTCTATCTGACCGCAGAGCGCGCTCGAGAGGAGGGCCACGACCGGCTCGCCCTCGGCCAGGGCGCCGACGAACTGTTCGGGGGCTACGAGAAGGTCGCGACCCTCGATGGACGTGTGGAGGCGACGACCGTCCGAGGGGCCGTCCGCGAGCAGGTCCTGGGGCTTCCCGACGAGCTTCCCCGGGACGTCCTCGCCGTCGAGGCCGCCGGCGTCCGCCCCGTTGCCCCTTACCTCCACGACCGGGTGATCGGGGCGGCCCTCCGACTGCCCCCGGAACTGCTGGTCGAGGGTGGGGGGGACGGGCGACGGAAGATCGCCCTCCGGCGGGTCGCCTCCCGATACCTTCCCGGGGAGGTCGCCGACAGGCCGAAGAAGGCCCTCCAGTACGGCAGCGACGCCGACCGGGAGTTAGATCGGATCGCCCGACGAGCGGGGTACAAGCGCCGGATCGGGAACCACGTCGAGGCGTTCGTCCGGGCGCGACTCCGCGACGACGGGGCGACGGAGGCCGACGAGTAGCGAGGAAAGCCGACGTTCCGGGGACGGGAGGGCGGTCGAAACCGGGTGAAACGGTCGACTCTCCGGAACCGCGTTCGGATACGCCCACTATAACCAAGTCCGATTCGGTGGTCGGTCGCCCTGCATGGCGAGCAAACAACGGCTCCAGGAGGAATCCGAATCCAGGTATAGAGAGATGGGCGGCGAGGAGATGGTCGGTCCCGCGTTCCTCGCGTCGGTCGCATCGGTCGGGCTCTCGTGGTACTACTTCTTCGTTCGCGGCGACCGCGAGCGGGGGCTGTTCGTCGGGCTCTGGCCGCCGACGATCCTCGCCTTCGCGAGCTACATGAACCAGCGGCGGATGCGCCGCCAGCTCGAAGCGATCACGAACCCCGGAACGAAGATCAAAGACGCCATAGAGGGCGTAATGAAGAGCTGAGTCGGCCGATCACGGGCCCCGTCAGTCTTAAATACCCCCTCGCCGAAAGCCGAATCGGATGCCGAAAGTAGAGATCACGATACCGGAGCACCTCGAGATGCAGATCGCCCAGATGGTCGAACGCGGCGAGTTCGTCAACCGCGAGGAGGCGATCGAGGATCTCCTCTCGACCGGTATCAAGGCCTACAAGACAAGCGGGCCGATGGACGAGGATGAGACCGGCGGCGGGCTCGAGGACGACGGGATGATGGGCCACGACGACGAGTACGTCTTCTGACCGGTCGAAACTCGTCCTCTCAGAACAGGACCCGATAGTAGTACGGGCTGACGAGCCCTTCGATCAGCCCGGCGACCGCGAGCAGGAGTCCGACGCCGACGAGCACCCGGAACGCGCCCTCGAGTTCGTCGGCCAGCCCGTCCCGGCCGAGTCCGCCCCGCCAGGCCTGCCAGCCGACGACCCCGAGACGGATCCCGAGGGCGCCGGCGACGAAGATCGCGGGGATCTCGAGGACCCCGTGGGGCGCGACGAACGCGAGTAGCTCGGCGGGATCGGCCTCGAGGCGACCGTAGATTCCCAGCATCAGCCCGTTGAACCAGATCGAGACGACCGCGGGGACCGCGAGGACGACGCCGCCGAAGGCGGTCGTCAGCGCGACCGTCCAGTTGTTCGCGAAGAACTCGACTGCGGCCCCGAGCGGCCGGTGGCCCTCCAGGCGGGCCGCGATCGAGGCCTCGAGAGTACCCTCGAAGGGGGCGATGGCGACCCATCCCATTCCGAAGCCGGCGAGCCCGGTCGCGACGGCGAGGGCATGGAGTCCCGGACGGCCGCGGACGAAGGCCGCGAGTTCGGCCCATCCCCGGCGGAGCCCGCCGGCGAACTGGCTCGCGAGCGAGCGCTCTGCGGGCGCGGGAATCGCCAGGGGGTCGCGGTAGTCGGCGTACAACCCGGTCTTGATGAGGTCAAGGACGGGGAAGACGAGGAGGGTCCCGACGAGCGGGACGAGCGCCGTCACCGAGACCAGCGAGAGGACGCCGGCGGCGACCGCGGAGCCGACGGCGGCGGCGACCGCGAGGACGTAGTAGAAGACGGCCCCCGAGAGCCGGCGCCGGACGAACCCCGCCGCGTGTCGGACCGACCGGAACGCGCCGACGCCGTCGACGACGACCGCGACGGGGGCAAAGGCGAACAGCGCACGGACGACGAGGACGGCGACCAGCCACAGGAGCCCGCCCAGGAGACCGACGAAGGCCGCGACGATCGGGTCGCCGACACCCGTGACGGTGACCCCGGTGGCGAGCGAGGCGAGCACCCCGACCCCGATCGTGACGCCGATCCAGGCGAGGATCTCCAGCAGGTAGAGCCCGAGGATCGAGAGCCAGTACCGACGGACGCCGGCGATCCCGGCGACGAGCCCGCGCTCGCCCCGCAGCCGGGCGCGACAGGCCGCGAGCCGGCCCGCGGTCACGCCCGCGTACAGCACGACGATCACGGCGACCGTCAGGAGCACGGCGAGGACGAGCACGGCCGTCGTCCCCGGCGTGAAAAGCGGCTCCAGCGCCGAGAACAGGGTTTCGCTCCACTCGGCGACCGCATCGGGATCGTTCGCGGGGGGCTCGGACTCGAGGGCGGCGAGGTCCTCGCGGGCGGTCGCGAGCCGCCCCGAGGCCGCGAGCCGGAGGTAGACGACGGCGAGTCCGAGAAAGGTCACCACCCGACCGATCGTCGGGACCGCCGCGCTGAGAACGTACAACGGGAGGAGATCGGTGGGGCGGTTCCGGAGCGTCCTAGCGGCCGCCGTCACCGACTCGGAGAGGCGCATGGCGGAATATCGCGGCGCTGGTCAGTTAAACGAACCGACCGCTTTCGTCCGGTCGGGGATGGCGGTGGACCGTTCGATCGCGGCGCAGTATGGCGATTGACGGCGCACTGACTCGTCTCCGACCGTATCAGTCGGGAGCCATCCCTTTCGCCCCCAATTCCTCGAGGGCCGCCTCCGACTTCTCGAGAGCGAGGTCCATCCCCGCGAGGACGCTCCCGGCCTTGGTGAACTGGATCTCCCCGTAGACGACGACCTGGATCCGGTTGCCCCAGGGATCGTGGAAGTCGATCCCGTCGGTGTCGAGCCGGGAGACGTCGAGCGCATCGAGGCGGTCCTCGACGGCCCTGCTGTCGTCTACGACGAGGCCGACGTGGCGATGGCCGTCGCGTCCGTCCGCTCCGTCGGTCTCCATCAGCGCCAGGAACTGATCGCCCATGTCGAGGAAGGCGGCGGTCTCCGAGCGCCCCCGAAGCGGGAACTCGAAGATCGAGCCGTAGAACTCTATGGCTTCGTCGACGTCGCCGACCTCGAGGGCAGTGTGGTTGATGCCGACGAGTCTGGCGCGGTCCTCGGCGCTTCCGGTGTCGTCCTCGTCCGTCATACTTCCGGCTTCGGCCTTTGCTCCCAAATGCTAGTGGGTCACCGGCTCCTCGGGCGACCAGTCCGGGGCGACGATGAAGGTGACGTGTTCGTCGTCCCGGAGCTGGTGGCGCTCGGCGGCCTGCTCGGCGAGGCCGCGCTCGCGGTAGGCGATCTCGAGGCCACAGCCGGTACAGACGAGTTTACACGTCGGTGGGGTCATCGTGGGGCGTCGGACGGACGACGGCTCGCGCCCCCATTAGTACGTGTCACGTATACAACTATGTCCGGTCCGGAAGCGGATCGCCGGAGGCGGCGATTGGCCGTAGCCGATCGTTGCACCGAGTATCCGGTCGTTGATACGACCGTCACGCGCTCCCGACAGTTACGAGCCGCGGGGAGTGGGCTTATGATCCTCGGGCGGGTACCGGGTTTCAATGCATAGCGCGCGCGAACGCGTCGAACACGAGCGCTGGCTCGCCGAGATCGCACGGATCGGCGACGGCCTCGACCTCTCCCCCGAGGCGATATCGTGTGCCGAGGACCTCTTTCTCGCGGACGTGCCGGCGGCCGACCGGTCGAAGCGGGTCGCCGCCGCGGCCAGCCTCTACGCCGGCGGGTTGATCGCAGGCGACGGCCGCTCGCAGGGGGAGGTCGCCGACGCCGCTGACGTCTCCCGGCTCTCGATCCAGCAACGCTGGAAGGCGGTCGTCGAACGGGCGGGACTGGAGGCGCCGGGCTGGTAGGACCTCGCTGCCGGGTCGTGTCGGGCACGCCGACCGGCAGGTGTATGACGGGTTTCCAACAACAGTCACGTATGCACCCGGCCCGGTTCGTTTCGTACTGTTTCGTCTATAGCGGCGCGTTGCTGGTAGCGATGCATCTCCTGCTATTCAGCCCGGGTCGCTGGCTCGTCACGATCGGAAACGCCGCGACCGGTCTCATCATCGTGGCAACGGGGGGATACAGGATCGTGTCGGAACGGGGCGAGCAGAGCCCGGAGAAGTACAGTCTGATCACCTACGTCATGGGGGCGTTCGCGCTCCTAGTGACGGCGCTGTTTCTGGTCGCACTTTCGATAGCCTGGTAGGGTCCCGTCGTGTCCGGGAGAGGATTTCCTCCGGACCGGGATCGAATCGGGAGCCGTGCTACCGCCGGTTCAGTACCCGGCCGTGCTCGTCGATCTCGCCGTTGACGATCCGGGTGCTCGAGATGATCTCGCCGTCGGCGGCGCGTTCGTGAGGGACGACGAGGAGTTCGAGGGGGTCGTGGCCCCGCTCGCGCCGGAGGTCGTTGATCCGCAGGCCCCCATCGACGGTTTCGGGGGAGACGATCAGCATGTCAAAGGCGGGTTCGGTCGCGATCCCCGTCGGTTCCTCCAGCGGGCGGATCTCGAACTCCCGGCCGTGCTCGCGGGCGAGGGGCTCGAGCTCGGCCGCGAGGTCGCGTTCGCGCTCGTCGTAGGGACGGATCTCCCGGTCCTCGTGGCGGGTCTTCGGGGCGAGCTCGTCGCTGGTCAGCCCGACGGTCACGTCCCCGTGTTCGAACGCCCGTTCGAACAGCCGGCGGTGGCCGTCGTGGACGGGGTCGAACGTCCCTCCGAGCGCGACGTTCATACCTCTCCCACTGGCGGCGAGCGTATAAAGGGGTCGGCCGACGACTGACTTCGTCGATCGTCGAACACCCCGTTCACATCATTTTTGTACCTCGGTTCTGTGGGTCCAATATGGGACTCGACGAGGACGCCCTCGACTACCACCGAACCGAACCGCCAGGGAAGCTAGAGATTTCCACGACGAAACCGACGAACACCCAGCGGGACCTCTCGCTTGCGTACTCGCCGGGCGTCGCCGCGCCCTGTATGGAGATCCACGAGGACGAAACCGAAGCCTACAGCTACACCGCGAAGGGGAATTTAGTGGGCGTGGTCTCGAACGGCTCGGCGGTGCTGGGACTGGGCGACATCGGCGCCCAGGCCGGAAAGCCCGTCATGGAGGGCAAGGGAGTGCTGTTCAAACGGTTCGCCGACATCGACGTCTTCGACATCGAACTCGACGAGGCCGACCCCAACCGGTTCGCCGACGCCGTCAAGATGATGGAGCCGACGTTCGGCGGGATCAATCTCGAGGACATCAAGGCCCCCGAGTGTTTCACGATCGAGGAACGCCTGCGCGAGGAGATGGACATTCCCGTCTTCCACGACGACCAGCACGGCACCGCGATCATTAGCGGGGCCGCCCTCGTAAACGCCGCCGACGTCGCCGGCAAGGACCTGGCGGACCTCGAGATCGTCTTCTCGGGGGCGGGCGCGAGCGCGCTCGCGACGGCGCGCTTTTACGTCTCGCTGGGCGCCCGTCCCGAGAACATCCTCATGCTCGACTCCTCGGGGATCATCACCGAGGAGCGCGCCCGTCAGGGCGACGTCAACGAGTACAAACGGGAGTTCGCCCGCGACGTTCCCGGTGGAGATCTCGCGGACGCGATGCGGGGAGCGGACGTCTTCGTGGGGCTGTCGGTGGGCGGGATCGTCAGCAAGGAGATGGTCCGATCGATGGCCGAGGACCCGATCGTCTTCGCGATGGCCAACCCCGACCCCGAGATCGGCTACGAGGAGGCCAAGGCCGCCCGCGAGGACACGGTCATCATGGCCACCGGCCGCTCGGACTACCCCAACCAGGTCAACAACGTCCTCGGATTCCCCTTCATTTTCCGGGGCGCACTCGACGTCCGGGCCAGCGAAATCAACGAGGCGATGAAGGTCGCTGCCGCACGCGCACTCGCCGACCTCGCCCGCCGGGACGTCCCCGACGCGGTCGTCAAAGCCTACGGCGACCAGCCGATCCAGTACGGCCCCGACTACATCATCCCGAAACCCGTCGACCCCCGGGTGCTGTTCGAGGTCGCCCCTGCGGTCGCAGAGGCGGCCATCGAGAGCGGCGCCGCCCGCGCCGACCTCGAGGCCGACGAGTACGAAGAACGGCTCGAGGCCCGCCTCGGGAAGTCCCGGGAGATGATGCGGGTCGTCCTCAACAAAGCGAAAAGCGAGCCAAAGCGGGTCGCGCTCGCGGAGGGCGACGACGAGAAGATGATTCGGGCGGCCTACCAGCTCGAAGAACAGGGGATCGCCGAGCCGGTACTGATCGGCGAGGAAGACGGGATCAAGCGGACCGCCGCCAACCTCGGGCTCGATTTCCAGCCCGCGGTCGCCGACCCGACGACCGGCGAGTACGACGCCTACACGGACCGACTCTACGAACTCCGCCGCCGCAAGGGGATCACCCGCTCCGAGGCCGAGGAGCTCGTCGCCCGCGACACCAACTACTTCGGGAGCGTGATGGTCGAGCAGGGTGACGCCGACGCCCTGCTGACGGGGCTGACCCATCACTATCCGTCGGCGCTCCGGCCACCCCTGCAGGTGATCGGGACGGCGCCCGACGTCGATTACGCCGCCGGCGTCTACATGCTCACCTTCAAGAACCAGGTGATCTTCGTCGCCGACGCGACGGTCAACCAGAGCCCCGACGAGGACGTCCTCACGGAGGTCACCAAACAAACCGGGAAGCTCGCCCGCCGGTTCAACGTCGAGCCACGGGCCGCGCTCCTCTCGTACTCGGACTTCGGTAGCGTCGACAACGAGGGCACCCGCAAACCCAGGAAGGCCGCGAAGGCCCTCCAGGACGACCCGGAGGTCGACTTCCCGGTCGACGGCGAGATGCAGGCCGACACCGCCGTCGTCGAGGACATTCTCAATGGAACGTACGAGTTCTCCGAACTCGAGGAGGCCGCGAACGTGCTCGTCTTTCCCAACTTGGAGGCGGGCAACATCGGCTACAAGCTCCTCCAGCGTCTCGGCGGTGCGGAGGCGATCGGCCCGATGCTCGTCGGGATGGACAGGCCGGTTCACGTCCTCCAGCGCGGCGACGAAGTAAAGGACATCGTCAACCTGGCGAGCGTTGCCGTCGTCGACGCCCAGTAGGGAGGATCCGGGAGGGACGGCCGCCCCCGGAGCACTTATTGCGTTCATCTCGCTACACACGATGTGGAGTCCCCGTTCGACGTCCTCCGAATCGCTCCCGACGCCGACGACGCCGAAATAGAGCGGGCCTACCGGGAGCGGGTCAAGGAGGCCCACCCCGACCACGGCGGCAGCGCCGATGAGTTCCAGCGGGTCAGGGCGGCCTACGAGGCCGCCGCCGCCGACGCGCTCGCCGATCCCGCGGACTACGCCTCCGAGGACGACCCCGATCCCGCCGAGCCCGACGAGGAAACGTACCGGATCGAGTATCTGAACTACGAACGCCTCGCCGACCGGGGGTGGGGTCTTACCGACGCGGACCTCTTCGAGAAGGCCTCGATGGCCGACTTCCCCGCGGGCGACTACGGCCGCTTCCTCGCCGACCCCCACGAGACGCTGCTGGAAGCCGCCGAGGACCGTGGCTTTTCCTGGCCGTATGCCTGTCGGGGTGGCGCCTGTGCGAACTGTGCGGTCGCGGTGATCGACGGCGAGATGACGACGCCCGTCGACCACATCCTCCCCGAGGAGATGACCGATCGGGGGATCCGGCTCTCGTGTGTCGGCGAGCCGATCACCGAGGATATGCGGGTCGTCTACAACGTCAAGCATCTGCCCGAACTCGACGACCTCCGCTTGCCGCCCCGCCCCTTCGAGGGGGCGGCGGTCGATTGATCCGGTCTCCCGGTGGCCCGTCCGGGCCTCGTGGTCCACGGTGGGTGCGCTTTCGGACGGAACCGGAGATCAGTCGGTAGCGCCCTCCTCGGCCCGGTTTTTCTTCTTCGGGACGGCGAGCCTAGAGAAAGGCCTTTCACGCGGCCGGTGTAGGTGGGCGTATGAGCAACCCCCCTACCGAGTTCTACTCGGAAGAACGCTGGCAGAACTGGATCGGCCGCATCGACGACGAGGAGATCGACCCCGAGGACGAGGACTCCGCGCGACTCCTCTTGAACCTCCAGGACGACACCGCGATCGCGATCGCGAAGATCGTCTCGGCGTACGACGACGGCGACCTGAGCGAGGAGGAGGCCTTAGAAGAGATCGGGGACGTCCGCGAGATCGTCCTCGCGGAAGTCGAGATCGACGACGAGGAGAAAGTGATGCTCGTCGACGGCGTCCAGACGAGCCTCGTCTGCGTCTTCATCGCCGCAGAGGAGTACGTCGCGGGCGGCCCCGCCGAGGAGGCGAGCGTCGAGGAGTACCTCCGGGCGGCCGCGAACGCCGAGGCCGAGGAGGATCTGGACTCGGCGCTTGGCTACGCCGCACAGGCCGGCACGCTCGTCATCGACGGCGAGAACCTGGACATCTCGGTCGCCGAGGATCTGGAGTACGGCCTCGTCACCGAGTGGATCAACGGACTCGACAGCCTCCAGAGCGCGATGAGCGATCCGGAACTGATCGAGGAAGACGAGGAGTAAGCCGGCAGGGGGACTCTCAGGAGATCGGGCCCACGAGAGCCGTTCGGATCGACACGCGTCGAAACGCGGAACGACACTACCTTGTAGCCACGCCCGCACGTAATGGGCATGAACACCGTCGGTATCGACGCCGTCGAGATCTGGACGGGGAACCTGCGTCTGGATCTCCCGGACACCTTCGCTCCCCAGAAGGGCGAGGACCCAGAGAAGTACACGAAGGGACTGGGGCTGAACGCCTCTTCGTTCCCGGACAGCTACGAGGACATCGTCACGATGGCCGCGAACGCCGCCTACCGGCTGATGGATCGCAAGGGACTCGAACCCGAGGACATCGGTCGGATCGACGTCGCCACCGAGAGCGCCTTCGACAACTCGAAGCCGGTCTCGACGTACGTCGCGGGCTGTCTCGAGCAGGTGTACGGCCAGGACTTCCACCACGCCAACAAGGGCGAGCGGAAGTTCGCCTGCATCGCGGGCACCCAGAGCCTCGACGACGCCTACAACTGGATCAAGGCGGGCCGGAATCGGGGCCGAGGTGCCCTGGTGATCGCGACCGACACCGCCCTCTACGCGCGGGGCGACGCCGGCGAGGCGACCCAGGGCGCGGGCGCGGTCGCGATGTACATCACCGAGGACCCCTCGCTGGTCGAACTCTCGACCGAACAGGGCTACGGGAGCGCCGACGAGACCGACTTCCTCAAGCCCAACCAGCAGTTCCCCTCAGTCGACGGCAAACGCTCGGTCCAGGTCTACCTCGCGCGGATGCGCGAGGCGCTGACCGACTACGAATCCGTCGCCGGCGACATCCACCCCGACGACATCGCCTACGTCCCCTTCCACACCCCGTTCCCGGGAATGGTCCGGAAGGCCGGCCTGCTGGCCTACCGCCACGTCACCCGCGACACCGAGATCGAGGAGGAACTCGCGGCCGAGATCGGCCGCCAGCCCCGCCGCGAGGCGTTCGACGACGAGGACGCGTATCGGGAGGCCGTCCGGGAGTACATGGACGCGCTGAAGGAGACCGACCGCTACCGGGAGTGGTACGCCGAGACCATCGACCCGACGCTAACCATCTCCCGGGAGGTCGGCAACTGGTACACCGGCTCGGTCCACGTCGCCCGTGCGAGCGCGCTCAAACACGCCCTCGAGGACGGCCGGGACCTCGCGGGCGAGTCGCTGTACGTCGGCTCCTACGGCAGCGGCGCCCAGGCCGAGATCCACGAGGAGACCGTCGTCGAGGGCTGGGAGGCAGAGATCGAGGCGCTGAACGTGGACGCCCAGCTCGCCGACCGCCACGACCTCACCTGGGAGGAGTACGAGCGGATCCACGACGCCCACAACCACGACGTCGACAGCGACGTCGAACCGCTGACGACCCCCGAGGACGAGTTCGCCTTCGACGGCTGGGGGCCGATGGGCGAGCGCCAGTACCGGTTCGTCGAGTAGCGCCGAGGGGCCCGCGAGCCAGAGAGGTGCGTTCTTAACCCCGCCCTCCCAACGGGAACCCAACGTGTCCCGGGAGACGCCCGCGTTCGGACGGGGATCGAGCGAAGACGGCCGGGACGGGAGTTTTGCTACCATGTACGGATCACACGAGACGGGGAGTCCGTACGCTCCCCACACGGACGAGAACGCCGCGGCGATGCTCGAGACCATCGGGGCGGAGTCGATCGGGGAGCTGTTCGACATTCCCGAGTCGGTCCGGTTCGACGGCGAGTTCGGCATCGACGCCCGCACGGAGCACGAGACGCGCCGGCTCGTCGAGGGGATCCTCGCACGAAACGACGACCAGGTCGAACTGCTCGGGCGGGGCCACTACGGCTACTACGTCCCCTCGCTGGTCGACCACCTCGCCGACCGCTCGGAGTTTCTGACCTCCTACACCCAGTACCAGCCCGAGACCTCCCAGGGCTTCCTCCAGGCACTGTTCGAGTACCAGTCGCTGCTGGTCGAGTTGACGGGCCTGGGGGTCGCGAACTGCTCGATGTACGACGCCGCGACGGCCCTGGGCGAGGCCGCCACCCTCGCGGATCGGGCCCGGTCCGTCTCGGGAACCCGCGTGCTCGTTCCCGATATCCTTCGGGAGGGCCGGCGGGAGACGTTGCAAAACTACGTCGCCGGTACCGATCTGGCGATCGAGGAGTATCCCACCCGGGAATCGACGGTCGACCTCGCGGGGCTCGAAGAGCGGGTCGACGACGACTGCGTGATGGTGTACGCCGAGACGCCCACCGTTCGAGGCGCGGTCGAGGAACGGCTAGAGGAGGTCGGCGACCTCGCGAGCGGGGCGGGCGCGCTGTTCGTCCTCGGCTCGGATCCCGTCGCGCTCTCGCTTCTCCAGCGGCCCGCTGACGTCGGCGCCGACGTCGTCGTCGGCGACGCCTCGGTTCTGGGACTCGGAACGAGCTACGGGATGGGTCTGGGGCTCTTCGCCACTCGCGAGAAACACCTCCGGCAGGTGCCCGGCCGACTCGTCGGCGCGAGCGAGGATTCGCGCGACCGGCGGGCGTACACGCTGACGCTCCAGACACGCGAACAGCACATCCGCCGGGAGCGTGCGACGAGCAATATCTGTACGAACCAGGCGTGGGTCGCGCTCCGATCGGCGATCCACGCCGCCGGTTTGGGCCCCGACGGACTCGCCGAACTCGCCGCCCGCGGCGTCAGGCGCGCCGAGAGCGTCGCCGAGCGAGTGGACGGAATCGACGGGCTGACGGCGCCGGTCGACGACCGGCGGCTGTTCCGGGAGTTCGTCGTTCGGACGGAGCGGGACGCGGACGCTCTCCGGGCGGATCTCGGCGACCGAGGGTTCGCGGTCCACGCGCTCTCGGCCGACGAGATCCAGTGTTGTGTCGCGGGCGCGACCGACGGGGAGATCGACGGCTTTCTCGCGGCTCTGGAGGAGGTGACCCGATGAGATACGACCAGGCCCGGTGGACCCGAAACGGCGAGTACGAACCCCTCCTTGCCGAGAAGGACCTGACGCGGGTCGAGATCCGCGATACGGAGGGCGAAACGGGTGAGGAGAGCGGGAGCGCCGAGGGCGACGTGACGACTGTCGAGTCGCCGCTGCCCGACGAGTTGACCCGCGACGAGCTCGCTCTCCCGGGGCTCTCGGAACCGGAACTCGCACGCCACTACACCCGGCTCTCCCAGATGACCTACGCGATCACGACCGGCCCCTACCCCCTGGGGTCGTGTACGATGAAGTACAACCCGACGTTCACCGAGGACGTCGCCGCCCTGCCAGACGCGGCGGTCCATCCAGACCGGCCCGCGGAGTCCGTTCAGGGCACCCTCGAACTCTGCTACCGACTCCAGGACTACCTCGCGCGGATCGGCGGGATGGACGCGGTGACGCTCCAGCCGCCGGCAGGCGCGGCAGGCGAGTTCGTCGGGATCCGGGTCGCGTCGGCATACCACGAGGCAAACGGCGACGAGCGGTCGGAGGTCATCGTCCCCGAGAGCGCTCACGGGACGAACTTCGCGACCGCGGCTCTGGGGGGGTACGACGTCGTCTCGCTGCCGAGCGACGAGGCGGGCCGGGTGGATCTCGGCGCGCTCGAGGCCGCGCTCTCGGAGGAGACTGCCGCCCTGATGCTCACCAACCCGAACACGCTCGGCCTCTTCGAGCGCGACATCGAGGAGATCGCCCGTATGGTCCACGAGGTCGGCGGTCTGCTCTACTACGACGGGGCGAACCTGAACGCCCTCCTCGGACGGGCGCGACCGGGCGACATGGGCTTCGACGTGATGCACTACAACGTCCACAAGACCTTTGCGACGCCCCACGGCGGCGGCGGCCCCGGCGCCGGTCCGGTCGGCGTGTCCGAGGAACTCGCGTCCTTCCTCCCGGCGCCGCGGGTTCGGGAGGCCGGGGGCGAGAGTGCGGACCCGGAGGGGGAGCCGACGTACGAGCGGTTCGATCCCCCCGAGACGATCGGGAAGGTCCACGGCTACGAGGGCAACTGGCTCGTGCTCCTGAAGGCCTTCGCCTACATCGCCCGGCTGGGCGACGAGGGGCTCGCGGACGCGAGCGCGAAGGCGGTCCTCAACGCGAACTACCTCGCCGAGCGAATCGAGTACGAGGTGCCCTACGGTCCGTTCCACCACGAGTTCGTCGCCAGCGCGGGCGACCAGGACGCCGCCGACGTCGCCAAACGGATGCTCGACTACGGCGTCCACCCGCCGACGACGAAGTGGCCCGAGATCGTCGGCGAGGCGCTGATGACCGAGCCGACGGAAGTCGAGAGCAAAGCCAGTCTGGATCAGCTCGCCGAGGCGTTCAATACGGTCGCGAGCGAGGCAACCGAGACGCTCGAGACCGCCCCCGAACGAACCGCGGCGGGGCGGATCGACCAGACCACGGCGGCGCGGACCCCTCGACTCTCCTGGCACGCATTAGGGGAGTAATCTACTCGAGTCCGGGCGGCAGCGCCGACTCGACGCCCTGCTCGGCGGCGAGTTCCCGAAGTCCGTCGGCGACGGTGGGCTCGATCGGGATCCCCTCCTCGCGGCGCCGGTTCGTGGTTCGGTGTTCGGGCTCGCCCGGGAGGAGCACCTCCTCGTCGCCGATCGGCTCGGCCAAGCGGAGGTGGGCCGCGAGCCCCTCGACGCGGTCGGCGACCGCCTCCGCGGTCGTGAAGTGAGCGGGATCGATCGCGAGGAAGGCACCGCCGTTGCCGGTCCACTCCTGGCGCTCTTCGCTTGCGACGGGACCGTCGCCGACGATCCCCGCGAACAGCTCCGCCATCGTCGAGAGACCGAAGCCCTTGTACCCCGTCTCGCGCCCGCCGAGCGGGAGGAGCGCGCCGGTTCCGTCCTCGAACTCGGCGGCGCGGGTGACCGGATCACCCGAGGGGGTGGTCGTCCACGTCTCGGGGAGCTCCTCGCCGGAGCCGTCGCGTTCGATGATCTTGCCGTGGGCGACCTGGCTCGTCGCGGCGTCGAAGACGAGATCGAAGGGGAGCGCGCCGAACGTCGGCACGGCGAACGTGAGCGGGTTCGTCCCCAGGCGACGGTCGGCGCTTCCCGCCGGGGCGACCCGCTGGGAGCCCCCCTGGAGGTTGACCCAGGAGGCAAACAGCAGCCCCTCGCTCGCGACCCGCTCGGCCCACTCGCCGATCCGACCGAGGTGGCCCGAGTCGCGGATCCCGACGATGGCGACGCCCTCCGCGCGGGCGCCCTCGACGAGCAGGGAGACCGCCCGCTCGCCGGTGAGCTGCCCGAAGGCGGCGCCACCGACGAGCTGGTCGAACGGGCCGGCCGATCGGTGGGTCGGTTCCGCCTCGGGATCGACCGCGCCGTCGGCGACGATCCCCGCGTAGTAATCGAGTCTGACGACCCCGTGGGAGCCGTGGCCCGCGAGGTCGGCATCGACCAGGGAGTCGGCGACCGCCCGGGCGGTCCTCTCGGGCGCGCCGAGGGAACCGATCGACTCGCGGGCGAACTCCGTCAACGCGTCCGCGTCTACGGTTGGCATCGGGTCGCCGGAGGAAGCGGACGATAATAGATCCGGCGGCCCGGCACTCCGGCCGAGGCGCTACGCGGTACTCGAGTCGATGCCGTTGATCCGGACGAAACCGTACTCGCAGTCCGGACAGTGCCACTTGACTTTCTCGCCCAGGTGTAGCGTCGTGCTGGCTGCGCGGTAGAACGTCCGTTCTTCCCCACAGTCCGGGCAGGCGTGATCGAGTTCGAGGCTCATGGTCGTGATCGTTCGTGGAGGAGGTTTAACGTACTGGTTTGGCCGACCAGCCGGTATAAGTGGAGCGCGCGCCTCGGTTCGTGCATGACGATCTACACCGGCCGCGGCGACGAGGGGGAGACCGATCTCCGTGACATGACCCGGGTCTCGAAGGCCAGCCCGCGGATCGAGACCTACGGGACGGTCGACGAACTCAACGCCCTAGTCGGTACCGTCCGCCCGACGGGCCACGACGCTATCGACGACTATCTCGAGCGGATCCAGAACCACCTCCACGTCGTTCAGGCGGAGTTCGCCAATCCCGATCCCGAAGAGGGCGACCCGACCATCGGCGAGGAGCGTGTCGAAACGCTCGAGGAGTGGATCGACGACTGCAACGAGGAGCTCGAGCCCCTCCAGTCCTTTATTCTGCCGACGGGAAGCGAGGCCGGGGCGGCGCTCCACCACGCCCGGACGGTCTGTCGGCGGGCCGAGCGCCGCGCGGTGGCGCTGGCCGACGAGGAGCCGGTTCGAGCGGAGCCGATCCGATACCTGAACCGGCTGTCGGACGCGCTCTTTACGTTCGCGCGTCTGGTCAACCGCCGCGAGGGCGAGCGCGAGGAGGAGCCCTCATACTGAGGCGAGCGTCCGGCGGACGACTCCGGGATCGACGAGCCCGCTCCCGACCGCGAGGACCGCCCAGACCGCTCCGCCGAGGGCGACGGCGCTCGCGAGCGTGATCGGCCCCGAGATCATCGGTGCCACGAGCGTCACCGCGATGGCCATCGCGAGCGTGATCGCGCCGATCGTGACGACTGAGTGGGCGATCTCCCTGACGGGGAGGGAGAGTTCGGCGTGGACGATCCGGAGGTTGATCGCGACGTAGATCGTGTGGGTCACGACGGTCGCGGCGGCGGCGCCGACGATCCCGACCGTCGGGATCAAGAGGAGGTTGAGAACGAAGTTCGCGACCGAGGTCGCCCCCTTCGCGATCGCGCGCGAGCGGGCCCGCCCGAGGTAGTCGAGCCCGTCGCTCGTGACGTTCGTAATCGCCTGGAGGACGACGAATGCGGCGAGCACCCGCAGGACGGGCACCGCGTCCGCGTAGTCGGCACCGACGACGAGGGAGACGAACGGGCCGGCGACGATCGCCAGTCCGGTCGCCGCCGGGACGTAGAGCAGGAGGGTGTGTTCCAAGGCCGTCCGGTACAGCGTCCGGATCTCGGCGACGTCGCCGGCGGCTTTCCCCTCACCGAAGTTCGGCGAGAGCGCGAACCCGAGCGAGTCCGCGGGCGCGAGCGCGAAGTCGGTGATCTGCTTTGCGAGGGTGTAGAAGGCGACCGCGGCGGGATTGAGAATGGCGCCGACGAGGACGATGTCGATCTGTTTGTCGAGGACGTTCGCGCTCCGGGTCGCGGTCAGCGGGACGCTGTACTCCAGCAGGCGCCGGGGGAGCCCGGGCTCGAACCGGGGTGCGGCCTCGTGGGTCCGGTAGAACTTGACGTACAGGACCCCGAGGCCGATGGCCGCGCCGACCGCCGCGCCCGCGACGTAACCGAGGAAGGCCCCGAGCGCGCCCAGCCCCGCCGCGGCGAGCGCGATGGCGACCGCCGTCCGAACCACTGCCGTCCCCGACTGGACGGCTGCGCTGTACTCGAGGCGATTGAACCCCTGAAGGGCGACCTGGGAGAACCCCGCAAAGGAGTTCGCGACGACGTAGACGGCGCCGACGGCGAAG
This sequence comes from Saliphagus sp. LR7, assembly GCF_003344565.1. Taxonomy (NCBI): domain Archaea; kingdom Methanobacteriati; phylum Methanobacteriota; class Halobacteria; order Halobacteriales; family Natrialbaceae; genus Saliphagus; species Saliphagus sp. LR7. The sequence goes on from NZ_QPND01000007.1 coordinate 180,518, forward strand.
AAGGGCGCGACGGAGGGCTCTCCCAGCGCCGCCGCGAGGGGGTCGTGGGCCACAAGGAGCGCGCCGGCGACGACGGCGAGGACGACCAGCTTGTAGGAGACCGTCGCTCGAAGCAGGTGGGGGATCTGGCCCGGATCCCGGGTGCGATACTCCGCGAGGTAGCGCGCGGCGGCCTTCCCGATCCCGAGGTCGGCCGCGAGCTGGACGACGCTCAGAATTCCGATCACCCAGAAAAGCGAGCCGTAGGCGTCGGGCGAGAGGAGGTAGCGTGCGAGGACGAGCATGAGCACTGCCGTCGAGCCCATGTAGATCGCCCGGGCGAGAAGCGTCGCCGTGAACCCGCGGACGATGTGGCTCCGTGTTGCGGTCATGGATGGCGGTGTCGAGGCCGGCCGCCGCTGGGCGGACGTCGGCGCTCGACTCCGGAGTCGCCCGACCCGCGGTTCGTTATTGACCCCCTTCGCCGGGACACGGGGCGGTTACCCGATCACAGCTTCGGGAGCCCTGCGTCGGGGCTCTCTGAGTCCAGTCCACGTCGTACGGTTCCGTATCGTACGGCGCCGCGTCGTACCGGCGGCTCGCCGGCGGCGAACGGACGGGGAGTACGCCCGACCTACAGGTAGGACGCGTCCCAGCGGGTCGCCTTCCGGCGGTTGCCACACGCGTTACACTGGATCCGGCCCATCGCGTCCATCGCGTTGTCCAGCGAGTCGCAGTTGCCACAGAACCAGCCGTAGCGATCCTCGCCCTCTTCCTCCTCGTAGGCGGTGTAAAACGGTGCCTCCGAGCCCCGCGCGGGTTCGCCGTAGCTGACGTAGATCGTCTCGCCGTCGTCCTCGACGGCCTCCAGGGCGCGCCAGCCGCCCTCCTCGATGCCCGACTCGGCTTCGACGAAGACGTTCTCCGTGTAGCTCTCGCCGCCGATCTCGACCTCGAGGGTTCCCGCCCGCTCGAACCCGTTCTCGGCGTAGAACTCGTTGCCGAACTCGTTGTCCTCGAGGACGGTCGCCCGGATGCCTTCGGCGCCGTCCTCGATGAGGCGCTCTCTGGTCCGGGCGAGCAGCCGGACGCCGGTGCCGCCGCCCCGGGCCTCGGGATCGACGTGGATCCAGCGGATCCGGCCCTCCGTCTGGCCCTCGCCGACGAACTCGCTCTGGGAGAACGCGATCGGTTCGCCGTCCTCCTCGGCGACGAGCACGAGGAAGTCCTCGCTTTCGAGTTCGTCGCCGAACGCCTCGCCGTACCAGTTCTCGACGGCGTCGTCGATCGTCTCCGCCGCCAGGAAGTGGGTGTACGACTCCCGGAGGGAGTTGCCGGCGATCGATCTGATCCCTTCGACGTCCTCGTCGGTCGCTTCGCGAACGTTCATGGGGTCGAGTTGGACGGCCCCTTACAAAGAGTATGTGCATGGCCGGCGGTCGTCGTGCGATTCCGCGCCGCGGGTGGGCAAGTTTATCCCTCTGTCGGTGCAGGCTCGGCTATGAGCGACACGTCGGACTCGGCGGCCGCCGCCGACCCTGCTGGCGAGCCCGAGCCCTTCACCTACAACGGAGGGCGGGTCGATCCCGGCGAATCGGCGAACGTCCGTTACGGGATCAGCGAGACCTACCTCGGCGATCCCGTCCGAATTCCGGTCACCATCGTCAACGGCGCCCGGCCCGGTCCCACGGTGTTCCTGTCGGCGGCGAGCCACGGCGACGAGTTGAACGGGGTCGAGGTCGTCCGCGAGGTGGCCCACGACTGGGACCACTCCGTGCTCTGTGGCACGCTCGTCTGTCTGCCGGTGATGAACGTCCCCGGCTTTCTCGCCCAGCAACGGTACCTCCCGATCTACGACCGGGACCTGAACCGGTCTTTTCCCGGTCGGTCGGACTCGACGAGCGCCAACCGGATGGCCCACCGGATCTTCACCAACTTCATCGAACCCTGTGACGTCGGGCTCGACTTTCACACCTCGACACGCGGACGAACCAACATGCTCCACGTCCGGGCGGACATGGACGACCCGGAGGTCGCCCGCCTCGCGAAGGCGTTCAGTTCGAACGTCGTCATCGACGGCGAGGGCGCCGACGGCACCCTCCGCCGGGAGGCGACCGAGGAGGGGGTCCAGACGATCACGATCGAGATGGGCGAGGCCCATCGGTTCCAGCGCCGCCTGATCGAGCGCGCCCTGACCGGCGTCGCGAGCGTTCTCGCGGAGTTCGGCCTCCACCGCGAGTCGTCGGTCCACTGGCCCGGCTGGCGGACGGTAATCGACGACGAGAACGACAAGACCTGGCTCCGGGCCGACGCGGGCGGCATCGTCGACATGAAGTTCGAGAGCGGCGACCTCGTCTACGAGGGCGACGTCATCTGTGCGATCACCAACCCGTTCAAGGAAGACGAGGACGTCGAACGCGTCGAGGCCCCCTTCACCGGCCTCGTCGTCGGCATCTTAGAGAACCCCGTCGTCTATCCGGGGAACCCGCTGTGTCACCTCGTCGGACTGAGCGAGGACACCCGGAAGGCCTTCGAGCGCGACCTCGAGGCGGGCCGGCGCTTCGTCGACCGTTTCGACCAATAGGGTCGACGGACCGTCACCCCACCGCCGGCAACTCCGGGAGGGCGACAAAAGTAACTTCTATACCTCCGGGGTCCAACGCTCGACACGAGAGTATGAGCCAGTCTTACAATCGCGGCCTCGTCGAGGACTTCGGCCGGTGGCGGGAGTTCTCCGCGGGGATGTGGGCGTGGATCTTTCATAAGTTCACCGGGTGGATGCTGATCGGCTACCTGTTTACCCACATCGCCGTCCTGAGTAGCGCGCTGACGGGGCCCGACGCCTACACCGGGACGATCCAGGGCCTGGAGAGCCTCTTTCTCATACGGGTCCTTGAGGTCGGCCTCCTCGCCGTCGCCGTCTTTCACATCCTGAACGGGCTGCGGCTCCTGATGGTCGATCTGGGTATCGGGCTCGAGAGCCAGGACAGGAGCTTCTACGCCTCGCTGGTGATCACCGGCGCGATCACCGTCGCGAGCGTGCCGACGTTCCTCCAGGGGGTGGGGATCTGATGGCCGAGCGCTACTCCTCGTTTACGCCCGGTGGCACCGGCTGGCTCCTCCAGCGGATCACCGCGGCCTTCCTGGTCGTGGTGCTCGCGTTCCACTTCTTTCTCCTCCACTTCGTCAACCACGCCGCCGAGATCACGTTCGCCGGTACCCAGGCCCGTATGGAGACCGTCGGCTACTTCGTCACGATGGTCCTCTTCCTGATCACCGCCGCCTTCCACGGCGTCAACGGGGTCTACAACGCCCTCGTCAACCAGGGCCTCGAAGGAACGCCGAAGAAGGTCGTCCTCGCGGTGCTTACGATAGCAGGGCTAGCGCTCGTCGCACAGGGAATCTACGTCGCGGTCGCCATGGCCGGGTGGATCTAACATGAGTACACAACAGGAATCCGTCGAGAGCGAGCCGGAGGAACCGGAGAGCCAGGAGGTCCCCGAGGACCAGGAGATGAGCGGGCTGGCCTCGCCCCAGCAGGAACGCCTGCAGCGAAAGCAGGCGGCCTTAGAGGAGCGCGAACGGGCCGAGTCAGACCACGACATGGACGACGACCGGGTTCACCTCAAGGTGTTCCGGTACGACCCCGAGGTCGAAGGAAAGCAGGAACCGCGCTTCGACGACTTCCACGTCCCCTTCGAGCGCGGGATGACCGTCCTCGACGCCCTGATCTACGCCAGAGACGAGTTCGACTCCTCGCTTACGTTCCGACACTCCTGTCGACAGGCGATCTGTGGCTCGGACGCCTTCTTCATCAACGGCCGCCAGCGTCTGGGCTGTAAGACACAGATCGCCGATCTCGACCAGCCGGTCCGCGTCGAACCGCTTCCCCACCAGGAGGCGGTCAAGGACCTGGTCGTCGAGATGGAACACTTCTACGACCAGATGCACGCCGTCGAGCCCTACTTCCAGGACGAGGAGACGCCCGACGCGAGCGAACTCGACGAACAGCGCCAGTCCCGGGAGAACCGGGAGAAGGTCAAGATGTCCACACGGTGTATCTGGTGTGGCGCCTGTATGTCCTCGTGTAACATCGCTGCGGGGGACAACGAGTATCTCGGGCCGGCGGCGATCAACAAGGCCTACCGCTTCGCGATGGACGACCGCGAGGACGAGGAGATCAAGGAACACCGGCTCCGAATCTTAGAGCAGGAACACGGCGTCTGGCGGTGTCAGACCCAGTTCTCCTGTACGGAGGTCTGCCCGAAGGACATCCCGCTGACCGAGCACATCCAGGAACTCAAGCGGGAGGCAGTGAAGAAGAACCTGAAGTTCTGGTAACGAGGTATCCACACAATGTACGAACACGACGTCATCGTGGTCGGCGCCGGCGGCGCCGGCCTCAGAGCCGCGATCGGTGCCCACGAGGCGGGCGCGGACGTGGCGATGGTATCGAAGCTCCACCCGGTGCGCAGCCACACCGGCGCCGCGGAGGGCGGGATCAACGCGGCCCTCCGAGAGGGCGACGACTGGGAACTCCACGCCTACGACACGATGAAGGGCTCGGACTACCTGGGCGACGCCCCCGCGATCGAGACCCTGGCCCAGGACGCCCCCGAGGACACGATCCGGCTCGAACACTGGGGGATGCCGTTCTCGCGGGAGGACGACGGCCGGGTCTCCCAGCGGCCCTTCGGCGGCCTCTCCTTCCCGCGGACGACCTACGCGGGCGCGGAGACGGGCCACCACCTGTTGCACACGCTGTACGAACAGGTCGTCAAACGGGGCATCCAGGTGTACGACGAGTGGTACGTGATGAACCTCGCGGTCTCGGGCGAGGCCGACCCCAACGACCGGAGCTGTCACGGCGTCGTCGCCTACGACGTCCAGTCGGGCGGCGTCGAGGGCTTTCGCGCCCGCGACGGCGTCATCCTCGCCACCGGCGGACCGGGACAGGCGTTCGATCACACCACCAACGCCGTCTCCTGTACGGGCGACGGCAACGCGATGGCCTATCGCGCGGGCGTCCCGATGGAGGACATGGAGTTCGTCCAGTTTCACCCGACGACGCTCCCCTCGACGGGCGTCCTCATCAGCGAGGGGGTCCGCGGCGAGGGCGGAATTCTGTACAACGAGGGCGGCGAGCGGTTCATGTTCGAACGCGGCTACGCGAACAACGACGGCGAACTCGCCTCCCGTGACGTCGTCTCGCGGGCGGAGCTGACGGAGGTAAACGAGGGCCGGGGAATCGAGGACGAGTACGTCCACCTCGACATGCGCCACCTCGGCTCCGAGCGCATCCTCGACCGCCTCGAGAACATCCTCCACCTCGCCGAGGACTTCGAGGGCGTCGACGGCCTCGTCGAGCCGATGCCGGTCAAACCCGGCCAGCACTACGAGATGGGCGGGATTGAAACCGACGAGAACGGCCAGACCTGTATCGACGGCCTCTACGCGGCCGGCGAGTGTGCCTGCGTCTCGGTCCACGGCGCGAACCGACTGGGCGGCAATGCCCTGCCCGAACTCGTCGTCTTCGGCAAGCGCGCGGGTCGCCACGCCGCCGGCGAGGATCTCGGGACTCCCGAGATCGAGACGGGCTACGGCGACGACGTCGAGGACGAGGGGATGGAGCTCCCCGTCACCCCCGGCGAGGCCGGCCTGCCCGAGCGAGGGTCCGGCGAGGCCGTCGCCGACGGCGCCGGCGCGGTCGCGGACGCCGAAGGACTCGTCGAACGAGCCGTCGATCGCGAGCGCGAGCGCGTCGAGCGCCTGATGGGGAGAGACGACGGGGTTCAACACGCCGAGATCCGCGCGAAACTCCAGCAGGCGATGACCGCCGACGTCAACGTCTTCCGGAACCGCGAGGGGGTAGAGCGTGCCTTGGAGACCATCCGGGAGTGTCGGGAGGAGTACCGGGACGTCTACGTGGACGACCCCTCCCGCACCTTCAACACCGACCTCCAGCAGACCATCGAGACGCGGAACCTGATCGACGTCGCCGAGACGATCGCGCTCGGCGCGCTCGTCCGTAACGAGTTCCGGGGCGCTCACTGGCGCCAGGAGAACCAGGAGCGCGACGACGACGAGTGGCTCAAACACACGCTGATCTCCTGGAACGGCGGCAAACCCTCGATCTGGTACCGTCCGGTCATCCTCGAGGGTCAGGACAAGACCTACGAGCCCAAGACCCGCAGCTACTGAGACGCCCGTTTTCCCGTTCTTTCGCTGGCCTCGTCCGCGGGGACCTCCGGGACTCGTCGTTCGGACTCCGGTTTCGGTGTCGCGAACCGGCCCCTCAGTGACTGGAACGATCATGATACACGACGATCGCCGGACGCGACGGTGGGGAAAACTCCGTCCGTGAGCCAGGAACGCGGCGAAACCGACTGTGAGACCCGATTCCCGTGGCCGTTATTACGTCGATTGTCGATGGTAGGTTTTAATATCGTCGAAGAAATTGGTGGGTGTATGGCCTCAGTCACGACGCGGATGGATCTGACCGTGCCCGACGACTTGGAGTCGGCGCGAGCGAAGCTCATCTACCAGTATCTGGCGGTCACCGGCGGGGCGACGGCGGACGACGTCTGTGAGACCCTTCACGTCGACAAGGGGTCCGTGCTCTCGATCGTCTCGACGCTGCGCGAGCGGGGGTACGTCCGGAACGAGAACGGCTTCTACTCGGTCTGATTTTCGAGGAATCGCTCGAGGACGAGGTCGGCCAGCAGGGAGCCGACCATCAGCGGGACGACGAGGTAGCCGAAGGCGTGTAAGGTGACCAGCGTCGCCCACTGGGAGGTGGGGTCGGTCGGCGGCCAGAGGCGCGGAACGACCTCCACCAAGAACCCCCGCGTCAGCCAGACGAGAACGAGGAGGGCGGCGACCGAACACGCGAGCCGGAGCCCCAGGCCGTAGCGGTTCCAGTCGGCGCCGGGACTCGCGGACCCCCTGCCGGGCTCGGGCCACTCCCGTTCGTCCTCGTCCTTGCGGTCGGCCACGCTCCTCAGAGCTCGATGCGCTCGACGAGCTGGTCGCGCTCCTCGTTCGTGTTGACCGCGACGATTCGGATCGCCTCCTCGAGCCCCGAGTCCCGGAGCTTCGCCTTCAGGAGGTTGTCGACCTGGTAGACGCCGGCGGCGTTGGTCATCGCGATCTCGACCATCACGGGCCGACCCTCGCCCTCGTGCAGGGAGACGGACTCGATCGCCTGGCTCGAGAGGGTGTTGATCCCGCGCCCGCCCTGTTCGTAGGGGATCCGCGAGCGCCCCCGTTCCATGTCGAGGGCGTCGGCGATCCGGATGACGCCCGCCTCCGTGGTGAGCGGCGTCTCCTCGGTGTGGTGACAGAGGATCGCGTGGAGGGTCTCGCCTTTCATCCGGACGGTCTCGGCGACGTCGTAGAACTCGGGGAGGATTCGGTCCAGAACGTCCGCCGCGAGCGGGATCGAGTAGTAGGCGTGGCTGTCGCGGTGGACGACGTGGCCGATGTCGTGGAGGGTCGCCGCGAGGGCGACGATGACGGCCTCGTCTTCCTCCGCTAGCCCCTGCTCGCGGGCGCCGTTGAAGTCGACGTTGCCGGCCTTCAGAAGGTCGTAGAGACACAGCGCCCGGTTGCGAACGATGGAGATGTGTTTGGCGCCGTGGTCGTTGTAGCGCATCCGGTCGACGGCGTTTACGTTTTGGGCCTCGAGATAGGTCCGGATCTCCTCGTCGGCGTCGAGGAAGTCGAGGACGTCGTTCAGTTTCTCGTCGGGAAAGTTGTGGTCCTCGTTGGGGTTGTAGACGGTGTCCGGTGACTCAGTGGCTTCTGTCTCACTCATGGGTTCTTCGTCCTTGGAGCGTCGTACAAAAAAGGACTCCGCCGCTACGCCGTGTTCGCGACCGCGTCCTCGACCTCGTCGTAGTCGGGTTCGACACCCGGATCGTCGCTGACCCACGAGTAGGTGATCTCGCCGTCGCCGTCGATGACGAACACCGAGCGCTTGGCGACGCCGTGGACCCCGAGGTCCTCGAAGTCCATCCGGACGTCGTAGTCGTCGATGATCTCCCGGTCGAAGTCGCTCACGATGTCGAAGGTGAGCCCGTTTCGCTCCCGAAAGGCGTTCTGTGCGAACGGGGAGTCGACGCTGACGCCGTAGACCGTCGCGTCGAACTCCGAAAACGCCGAGAGTCGGTCCTGGAACGTACACATCTCGTCGGTACAGACGCTCGAGAACGCCCCGGGGAAAAAGGCGAGGACGATCGGTGCCTCGTCCAGCCGGTCCGAGAGGGTGATCGACTCGATGTCGCCGGTTGAAAGCGGAGCCGTGAAGTCGGGGGCGGTGTCGCCTTGTCGTACCATCGGTCCCGGCTTACTATCACGAGAAAAAGACGGTTTCGCTTGCGGCCGGATAGACGATCGTACCACCACATTGAAGGGGTAGTCGGCGACGTTCGCCCGAAGAGGTGTGAGCGGACCCCTGGCGGGCGAACGCGGTTGACCCGATGGAGCAAAAAGGTTATAATTGCCACCGGACAACGGCCGTATAGAGATGGTAACCGAAATCGCACCGCTGTTCGTCCCCATGCCTGGGGGACCGGAACTGGTAATCATCCTCTTCATCGCCATCCTGCTCTTCGGGGCGAACAAGATCCCGAAGCTTGCACGGTCGACCGGCGAGGCCATGGGCGAGTTCCAGAAGGGGAGAGAAAAGGTCGAAACCGAACTCGAGGAGATGCGCGAGATGGGCTCTCTGGAGACCGACGACGACGAGTTCGGAACCTCGAGTACGGGTACCGACACCACCACCGCTGACACGACCACCGATACCACGACGACCACGACGGAAACCGGCGGTGCCGGCGCCGACCCGAACGCGGGGACCGGAACCGACTCCGGACCTGGCGAGACCGACAGCGGGTTCGAGCGCGAGACCGAAACGGACACCGACCGCCGATAGATCGACGACTCGTTTTGACGGGGCGTGTGGCCTAGCGGAGAGGGCAGAAGGTTCCTAACCTTCTGATCGCGGGTTCGAATCCCGTCACGCCCGCTTGCCGGCGAGCGACAGCGAGCCGTGCAAGCGACACGAGAGATTCGAATCAGGGAGGTCGCGCGCAGCGACGCGAGCACGTCCGACCGTGGTTCGAATCCCGTCACGCCCGTTCGACTTCGCTGCGCTCGTCTCACGGGCGCGATGCGTCCGCTCACTCCCGTCACGCCCGCTTGTTCGCGAGCGACACAGTGAACACCGACTGGCGAGTTCGAGACGGACGAAGGTTCGACGGGTTCTGCGAGAGTCCGCGAGCGCCGTAGTCGACGATCACTAACTGGAGGGACGATCCGTCGCCAACGGATCTCCGGCGGTATCGAACCTCTCCGATCGGTGTTAACTCGACTGCCGAGACAGTAATTAACACTGACAACGACAGGCCATAAACTAAAAGAAGGATGACGACGGATAACCGTCGAGCGAGTTCGAATTGGTTTTGGTTATGGCTATTCGATCGGCGGTTGACAGATCGGGCGGAGAGCATCGGCGGTGGAGCACCGGCACGGACGGGCGGTGGAGATGACCGGGCCGAACGGGGAGGGAGGTTCGGATGGCGACTGAGGGCACCGGCGAGGCGTTCGCCCTCGAGGAGTCACCCGACTTCGAGGACGGCATCGGGGAAGCCCTCGAGTGGGCCGGCAGGGCGGGGTCGGCGGCCTCGCGGGTCGTCGACGAGCGCACCGTAAACGTCCGGGAGGACTTCGAGGAGGACGAGTTCTTCTCGACGTCGGCGGGGACGACGACGGTCGCCAACCGGTACGACCTCGAGCGGGCAGTTCCCTTCGAGAAGAAACGTCACTTCCGGGAGGTCGAGCGCTACTGGGTGAACAAACCCTACGCCTTCATCGTCGTCTTCCATTCCGAGAAGGAAAACGAGAAGAAGTATTACGCCGTCGAGCCCCACCTAAACGACCTCGAACGCGAGGTCCAGGAGTTTCTCACCGGGAAGCTTCGGACCGCGATCAAGTACTCCGAGGAGGGCGCCGAGCACGCGGGCGACGAGGAGGGGCGCAAGGAAGTGATCGAGGCCGAGACCCGGCGGCTGTTGAAACGCTACGACCTCTTCGAGGAGTCGGGGTCGCCGTCGTGGTTCGGGATCCCCCGCCGGATCAGGCGGCTGCTCGGCCGGGAGCCCGAGGCGGATCCCGACCTCGAGGGGATCACCGCCAGACCCGAGCCGGTCCTCCTCGCGGAGGATTCGGACACGCTGACGGAGTACCAGGTCGAGAAGCTGCTGTACGTCCTCAAGCGGAACTTCATCGGCTACGAGCGAATCGACCCGATCAAACACGACATCAACGTCGAGGACATCTCGTGTGACGGTTACGACTCGCCGGTCTTCGTCTATCACTCGTCGTACGAACAGATCATCTCGAACGTCTTCCACGGCGAGGAGGAGTTGGACGACTTCGTCGTCAAGCTCGCCCAGCGCTCGGGCAAGGGGATCAGCAAGCGTCTGCCCCAGGTCGACGCCACCCTCCCCGACGGCTCGCGGGCCCAGCTCACCCTCGGGCGAGAGGTGTCCGACCACGGAACCAACTACACGATCCGGCAGTTCAAGGACGTCCCCTTCACGCCGATCGATCTCATCAACTGGAACACCTTCTCCTTAGAGGAGATGGCCTTTCTCTGGCTCGCCATCGAGAACAACAAGAGCCTCATCTTCGCGGGCGGCACTGCCTCGGGGAAGACGACCTCGCTGAACGCCGTCTCGCTGTTTATCCCCTCGAACACGAAAATCGTCTCGATCGAGGACACCCGGGAGGTCGAACTCCCCCAGCGAAACTGGGTCGCAAGCGTCACCCGGCCCTCGTTCAACGACGACGCGAAAGGCGACGTCGACGAGTTCGACCTGCTCGAGGCCGCCCTCCGACAACGCCCCGATTACATCGTGATGGGCGAGATCCGCGGCGAGGAAGGGAGAACGCTGTTCCAGGTGATGTCGACGGGCCACACGACCTACACCACGTTCCACGCCGACTCCGTCGACGAGGTACTCAAACGCTTCACGACTGATCCGATCAACGTCTCGAAGACGATGTTCACCGCCCTCGACCTCGTCTCGGTCCAGACCCAGACCAGAGTCCAGGGGACGAAGGTCCGCCGGAACAAGGCCCTGACCGAGATCAACCACTACGAGGCCGAAAACGACGAGATCAACGTCCAGGACGTCTACCAGTGGCAGGCAGAAACCGACGAGTACCTCAAGATGGGCGACTCGAACACCCTGCAGGCGATCCAGTTCGACCGGGGCTGGAGCCGCGAGAAGCTGGAGGGCGAGCTGTTCGAACGAAAGGTCATCCTCGCCTACCTCATCGAGAAGGAGCTGAACACCTACGCCGAGGTTGCCGCGACGGTCCAGGCCTTTATCAACGACCCGGAGACGATCCTGGCGCTGATCGCCAACGGTCGCCTCGAGGACAGCCTCGCGGACCTCCGGGAGATGGAGAGCGTGTTGATCGACGTCGATCCGAGCAAGGAGGCGCTGGTCCCCAGGCCCGATCCCACCGACGAGACCGCCGAACTCGCGGCGGAGATCCTCGAGCGGGCGGAGACCGAAGTGCTCTCTGCGTATCGCGGGACCGCTTCCGGCGGGCTGGCGAGCGCGCTCGGCGGGGTCGAGCCGGGCCAGTCGATGACGTTTACGGACGGGCCGGGTGCGACCGGGGCCGGCGGGGTCCAGGCGGACGCCGACGCGGCCCCCGCCGCGGAGCGGGCTCCGGTCGACGGACGCGAGGACATCGAGGGCGACGAGGACGCCCCGGTCGCGGACGCCGACGGCGGGATCGATCTCGAGACACCCTCGTGGGCCGAGGAGGGAGCGGCGGCCGACGCCAGCGTTGGGGATCCGGACGATGGGGACACCGGGCTCGAGACCGGGTTCGACTGGGACGAGCAGCCGGATGAGGACGGCGGGTTCGGAACCGCTGACGCCGCCTCCGGCTTCGGCGACGACGCCGACCCGGAGGCCGACGAATGAGTGTCGGGACGGGCGACTCCGGGAGCGGGCTTCACGGCGGCTCGGACCGCCTCGGCGAGCTCTTCTACCCGCTGTACGACCGCCTGTTCGACGACGACAGCAAACTCGTCGTCGACATCGAGCGGAAGCTGGCCCAGGCCCGGATGGCCGACACCGTCGAACTCTACCTCTCGCGGGCGCTCGGACTCGGCGTCATCAGTGGCGTTGCGCTCTGGATCGGCGGACTGACGCTCGGCTACCTGTTGTTCGCGACGGGACTGGTGCGGCTCACGCCGATGATCACCGTCTCGATCCCCAACGAGACGGTCGTGGAGTTCCTCAACACGGTCTACATTCCCGGGCTCATCGTCTCGACGGGTCTCGTCTTCGGCACGATCGGCTTCCTGATCGGTTTTTCGGTCCTGCTGATCTTTCCCTACTCGCGGGCGGCCTCCAGGAAACGGGAGATCAACATGCTGCTTACGGACTCGGTGTCGTTCATGTACGCGCTGTCGGTCGGCGGCCTCAATCAGCTCGAGATCATCGAGGCGATGGCCCAGGCCGACGACACCTACGGTGCGGTCGCCGAGGAGTTCCGGAGCATCGTCCAGGAGACGGAATACTTCGACGTCGACTACCGCACCGCGATCCGCAAGCAGTCGATGGAGACGCCGAGCGACGAGCTCTCGCAGTTTCTCACAGACATGCTCGCGATCGTCAACAGCGGCGGGAACATGGAGGGCTTCCTCGAGGACAAAAAGGAGAAGCACATGCGAACGGCCAAGCAGCAACAGGAGATGACCCTCGAGACCTTAGAGCTGTTCGGGGAGATGTACATGACGCTCTCGCTGTTTCCTCTCCTCCTGATCATCATCATGGTCATCATGCAGATGGTCCCCGATGCGAACGTCGACGACCGGATGCTCTACCTGACGATCTACGGGCTGATCCCGCTGACCGGCGCGGGCTTTCTCGTGCTCGTCTCGACGGTCAAACACGACGAGCCCGGCGACGGCTACCTCACCGCGTCGACCGACGACAAGCGTGTCGAGAGCGCCCGAAACCAGGGCCTTCGGAACCTCGGGCTGGTCGAGGAGTACACCGGCGAGTACAGCGTCTTCGACCGGATCAAGCGAAACGAGGGGACCCACGAGACGATCGCCCTCCTCCGGCGGCCCCACCACCTGTTCAAGCAGAGCCCGCTGCTGACGCTTGCGCTTACCGTGCCTGCCTCGCTTTCGGTGATCGGGGTCGCGTTCGTCTCGGACGCGGCGCCGACCTCCTGGGACGCGATGATCGCCTACCCGATCTGGGGGACCCTGCTCTACCTCTACGTCCCGCTCTACGTGATCGGGCTCCCGCTCGCGGTCTTTCGGGAGTGGAACGTCCGCTCGCGGACCGCGGTCATCGGCTCGCTGTCCGACGACCTCCGGAAGCTCTCGAGTGCCAACGATACCGGGCTGACGCTGCTGGAGTCGCTCGATTCGGTCGCCCGGACGACCAACGGGAAGCTCGCCCGGGAGTTCGAGACAGTCCACGCGAAGGTCAACTACGGGATGAGCCTCACGGGTGCGTTGGTGGAGTTCAACAACGCCTACCACATTCCCCGCCTCGCCCGGACCGTCAAGCTCATCACGAAGGCCCAGGAGGCCTCGAACCAGATCTCCGACGTCCTCCGGACGGCCGCCCAGGCAAGCGAGAACCACGACGACATCGAGCGCGAGCGCCGTTCGCGGACGTTGATGCAGGTCGTCATCATCATCATGACGTTCCTGACGCTGCTGGCGGTGATCGCCATCCTCAAAACGCAGTTCATCGACACCGTCGCCGGGCTCGAGACGGGCGTCGAGAGCGGTGGCGCCGAGGACGTCGATACGGGCGGTGCGGGCGTCGCGGACGCCAACCTCGCGGGCAACATCGACACCGACCTGCTCTCCCTGCTCTTTTTCCACGCGGTGACCCTCCAGGCGGTCCTCTCGGGGCTCATCTGTGGGTACATGCGGGACGCGGACGTCCTGAGCGGGCTGAAGTATGTCATCGTCCTGTCAACCATCGCGCTCGGCACCTGGGCGCTGGTGGTCTGAGATGCGGGAGAATCTACCGAGAGGGCCGCGGACCGAGCGCGCCCAGACGACCCAGGACTTCGTCATCGGGATCGGGATCTTCCTGCTCGCGGTCGCGTTCGTCTTCAGCTTTCTGCCCTCGCTGCTCTCGCCGTACGCGCCAGCAGTCGACGGCGGCGACGCCGCCCAGGCCGATCGGGTTGCAGGGGAGGTGCTCGAGACGGTCGAAGGCAACGGGACACAGGAGGTGAACGTCACGGCGTTCAACGAGACGTACGGAAGCACCGGAAGCGACGATCTGGCGGCGCAACTCGGCCTCAGATCTAGCGGCAGCGCGATCGATCGAGTCAACATCTCGATCGAGACGTTGAATCCGTCGAAGGAGACGTCTAATCGGACGATCATCGGAGGCGGCGACACGTACGAGGGAAGTCCAAGAGCGAGTTCGGCCCGGATCGTGCGTGTTACTGATCTTGAAGAAGACTGTGACCCCGCGTGTCGGTTGGTGGTGCGCGTATGGTGAGCGACGATCGGGGCCAGGCCTACACCCTGGAGGGGTTCGTCGGCGCGATCGTGTTGCTGATGGCGGTGTTGCTCGCCGTCCAGTCGGTCGTCGTCTCGCCGTCGGCGGGGGGAGACGTCGATCGATCGGTCCAGACCCAACTCCAGGGCGAGGCCCGGGACGCGCTCGTCGTCGCCGGAGCCGAGGGCGACCTCTCGCACGTCGTTCGGTATTGGAATCCGGCTGAAGAGGAATACAACGCATCGAACGTAAGCGAGTCCGCTCGAGGTTACTATACGGCGGATCGATTCGCTGATCGTTCGTATATGAGTGCGACGTCTGCCAACGAGTTCGGGTTTGGCGAACTACTCGACAAGCGGTTCGAGGAAGCTGCCCGCAGTTATAACGTCGAACTCGTCTATCAGAACAGCGAGGACGAAACCGAGAGTTTCTACCTGGTCTACCAGGGCTCGCCCGACTCGAGCGGGGTCAGTGCGAGCCACACAGTCACGCTCACGGACGATCAGGAGCTGACCGCACCGGGAACGACGAAAACGCTTCGGGAAGGCGGGAACGAAAGTAATGGATCGTATCGGATTCCGGACGTAGACGAGGAGAGCCGGCTGTACAACGTCGTGGAGGTGCGGCTGGTCGTATGGTAGGGCGCCCCACTGCCCGAGGAGAGCGCGCACAGCTGATCCTCGTCGGCGCGATCGCGCTGGCCTTCCTGATCTTCGGGATCGTCGTCGTGTTCAATAGCGCCATCTACAGTCAGGCAGCCGGCCAGGATGGGACCGTCGAACGGGCCGGCGAGCCGCCCGTGGTCGAGACCGAGGTCGAGGAAGGCGTCCGCAGCGTCGTCAGGTCCGTCAACGCCGATCGGAACACGACCATCGAGCGAAACGACTCGAACGGGTCCACCAACGGGAGCGAAGGAGGGAACGAGACGGAGAACGGAAGCAACGGGGCCGTCTCCCAGTCGGAGAACACGAGCGAGACCGTAGAGCAGGTTGACGGGAACCTGACCGCGTTCGAGGGCCACTACCGGAACGCGACGGCTGCAAGCCGACCGGTACTCGCGAACGTGACCCTCTCGGCGAACGACAGTAACGTCGGGACGATCGTCCACCAAGACGAGTTCGAGGATCTGGCCGGCAACGAGAGTCGATTAGTACTCAATGGAACCAGTGAACCGTACGATGTAGAGCGGTTCGAGCTTACGCTGAACGCAAGCGAGTTCGAGGGGCTGACCGTCGAACTCGGTACTCAGGACGATGTCGAGTTCGGTCGAAATGCCGAGAACGTCACCGTCAGTATGGGTTCCAACGAGTGTGAACTCGACCCCGCAGCCGGGGTTGACGAGAACTCGACAGTAACGATCGATCTCTTGGGTGGGGAGACCGACGAAGGGTGTCTGGACGATCTCGGATTCGAGGAAGAGGTGACCTCAGTCACCTTTGCGAACGGAACCGGCGCGATCGGAACGTTCGAACTGGTCGTCGACGCCGAGGAGATCGACAGCGAGTTCGCGTTCGGACCGGCGGTTCTCTCGGTCAAGGCGGACCTTACCTACGAGTCGGACGAACTCACCTACGTTCGAGAGAGGGAAATCGACGTCTACGGTGATGAGCCGTGACCGGGCCGAGAGGACTTCGCGGGGACGACCGAGGGGTCTCGGTCGCGCTTTCGCACGTGCTCACGATGGGGATCACGGCGGTTCTGATCGCGGGCCTGCTCATGGGCGCCAGCGCCATGCTCGACGGCCAGAGCGAGCGCGGCGCCGAACGCTCGCTCGAGACCATCGGCGAGCGAGTGGCGAGCGAGGTGGCGAGCGTGGATCGGCTCGCTCGGGAGGACCCGCGACCGGGAACCGTGGAACTCCGAGTCGATCACCCCGACGAGGTCTCGGGGAGAACGTATTCGGTCGGACTTAGCGAGAGCGACTGTGGGACCTTGATCCAGAGCGCGTGTGTCGTCCTGTCCGCTCCGGGTGCGCGTACGACGGTCCAGGTACCGCTCGCGATCGACACCAGCATTGCCTCGGAAAGCGCCCAGGGTGGGGAAATGAGAATCATCTACGACGGCAACGAGATCCGCCTGGAGAGTGGTTACGGATGATCGCCGGACAGGACGAGGACCGCGGCGTGAGCGAGGTCGTCGGGTTCATCCTCGTCTTCGCGGTCGTCATCATTTCCGTCGGACTGCTCTATACGACCGCGTTCCAGTCCATGCACTCCTACCAGGAGGGCGAGCAGGTCAAGTCGGCAGCCCAGGGGATGGAGGCGCTCGCGTCGAACTTCAACGACGTTCTTCGACAAGGGGGAACCGATCAGCGTTCGGGAGAACTCACGCTTCGGGATGGGACCGTTCGGACGGACGGGTCCGGCGGCTCGCTTACGGTCGATATCGACAGCGACGGATATGACGAGACGGTTTCTCTCGGCAAGCTAACGTACCAGTACGGCTCGAGCACGATCGCCTACGAGGGCGGTGGCGTCTTCCAAGGCGTCGAGGATGAGCCAGATAGGAGCGCCGTGACGAGCCAGCCGGCCCTGGCGTGTGGGGACGACAGGGCGGTCGTCTCAGTCCTCTCCCTCGATGGGGATGAACGATCGATCCAGGCGAGCGGCACCCAACGGTTCACTCTCGTCGAACAATCTGTCGAATCCCGGACGTTCACGGGGGTGAATGGCGTTTCTCTCGCAGTAAGCGGCTCCGCTCACCAGGGCGGGTGGGACGCAGCGCTAGATCGGAACGGCTGGAATAATGGGAGCTGTACCGCTTCGACGGTTGTCGTTCGAATCGTCCGGGCGACCGTCGAGTTCTAAGCCCGACTCGCAATCACCGCATTCCGGGGGGTGGACCGTCGTCGCCGTCCTCGAGTTCGACGTCCAGCCCCATCTCCTCTCTGCGTTCCCGGAGGCGTTTGACCTTCAGGTAGGTGACGCCGAGGGCGCTCCCGCCGAGGACGGCGACGATCCCGACGAGCCCCGCGAAGAGGTAGATGTCCCGGTCGAGGAAGTATCGGACCGAGATCGTCGAGTCGAGGTCCTCCCAGGTGATCCGCTCGCGATTATCCACGATCTCGCGCTCGTAGCCGCCGGGGCTGACGTCGCCGAAAAAGAAGTTGTCCGTCCGCTGGCCCCTGGGGAGGGTCACCTCGTAGGAGCCCGAGACGTAGGCCGGAAGCGAGAAGGTCTTGGCGCCGGCCTCGCCCGTAAAGGCGAGGGTCCCGTTGCCGTCGGGGACCGAGACGTCGGTGCTCGAGCGGTCCTGGTCGACGTCGATCTCCGAGCCGGTCAGTTCGGTGCCGTTGGGGTGCCAGTAGCGGACGGCCCTGATCTCTAAGGGGTCGTCGGCGTACAGCCCCGAGCGGGACAGCGAGAGGTCGTCGGTGTCGTTCAGGTCGTAGACCGCCCGGAACTCGCCGCCCTCGACGTCGATGGCGACGTCGGCGCCGCTCTCCCGGAGGTCGCCGTACTCCCCGCTTTCGTCGAGCGTGTCGTCGTCGATCCCGCCAAAGATCGCCGAACAGCCGGCGGTGGCGACCATGAGAGAGACCAGTGCGAGGGCGGTCGCGAGACGGAGGCGCCGTCCCATCTCAGGGGACGACACACCGGAGTTCGGCGGGCAGGTACTCCCCGACGCTGGCGAGCAGCCCCGGTGGGTCCGTCCCCGGCGTGCAGACGACGCTCTGTTCGAGCAGTCCGAGCCGTTCGACCGTGACGTAGTCCTGGGCGTGGCCCGCCCGGTTCAACGTCGCCCGGACCTCCGCGCGGGTCGCGCTGTTGACGTTGAGTCGGCCGTCGCCCCGGGTCCACTCGTAGAGGCGGTCGCGTTCGGCCTCGGCGAGGCGGCCCTCTCCGTCGCCGTCGTAGACGAAGCGCATGGGGAGATGTTGGACGAGACCGAACCGATCGCGGATCTGGGAGGGCGACCCCGGACCCAACTCGATCCCGTCGGCGGGGATCCGAACGTCGCTCCCGGCGTCGAGGACGAACCCCTCCTCGTCCCAGGACTCGAGCGTGCCGACGTGGACCTCCTCCGCCTCGAGGTCGGGAAGAATCTCGCCGAACTCCTCGCGGAGGACGTTCCGGGCGACGACGCTGTCCTCGCCGTCGATCGTCACCGAGGGGAAGTCGTCGTGGCGGATACCGACCTCGTAGGTGACCTCTAAGTCGCCGACGGCGTTTCCGACCAGCGATCGAAGCGAGTCGAGCGCGCGCTCGCGGGCGTCGCCCTCGACGTAGAGCTTCGTTGCGAGGACGACCATCAGGCTTCGATGTCCAGGTTGAGTTCGTCCTCCAACGAGTCGAGCCGGTCGTCCATCGAGTCGATGAGCCGGTCGTTGTCCATCGACTCCAGGGGGGAGCCACACTCGGGGCACTCGAAGCCGAAGTCCATGGCCTCGCCGAACTCGAACCTGATCGAACAGATCTCACAGAGGTAGAACTCGTGGTTGCGTTCGTACTCCCGGCGCTCATCCAGGGCGTCGTGGAG
Organism: Saliphagus sp. LR7; assembly: GCF_003344565.1. Taxonomy (NCBI): domain Archaea; kingdom Methanobacteriati; phylum Methanobacteriota; class Halobacteria; order Halobacteriales; family Natrialbaceae; genus Saliphagus; species Saliphagus sp. LR7. The sequence goes on from NZ_QPND01000007.1 coordinate 199,549, forward strand.
GCGATACATCTCCTCCTCTAGGTTCTCGGGAATGTTGTCGTACTCGAACGTCCAGAGGTAGGTGAGCCAGCCCGAGTCCTCGTCGCGCAGGCGTCGGTAGCTCGCCAGGTCGTTCTCGTAGAGGATGAACAGCGACCGGCGGACGTCGTTCAGTTCGAGGTCCAACTCCTCGGCGAGTTCCTCGTCGGTGACCTCGCCGTCGGGCGGGGCGGCCGCGACGGGCATTCCCGTGGGGCCGACCAGCTCGTGGAGATACTTCTGGATCACCGGATCCTCGAGGAGGTCCTCAAAAGCCATTGCCCACTCTTGTGGGATCCGGCCATTAAGTCTTTTGAGAGCGCCCCTGGGCGGGACTTCGTCGACTCCGCAGCGGCCGCTGGCCCGACTCGCCGGTAGTTTCAATAAACCCACACCAGTAGTTCGAGGCGTGATGCGATCGCGGGTCGTCTCGCTGATCGAACGGGCCGACGCCGTCGCCGCCAGCGCGGTCTGTCTCCTGGTCGCGATTTCCTACGTGGCCGCCGGCGTGGGGGGCTGGTCACTGGCACCGATTTCCTCGGTCCTGACGACGTTTCCGGCGATCAGATGGATCGTAGACCGGACCGGGATGGGCGAGGGCGACGCACGGGTCCTGCTCGGCGGGGCCTGCGCGGCGACCGCGGCCGGCGGCGCCGCCGCGGGAGGGAGGGCCACGATCGGCCTCGCCCTCGGTGCGGTCGGCTGCTGGATCGCCATAGACGGGCTCTACGAGCGCGTCCACGGTGACGACGCGGCCCGCACTACCGGATGGATGGGCGTCCTGACGGGCCCCCATCGGCGCGTGATCGAGTCTCTCCAGGACGCCCGTCGTCCGCTGACGGCCACGGAACTCGCCGACCGAACGGGACTCGAGGGTACCGAACTCGAGGCGACCCTCGAAGCCGTCTCGAGGACCGACCGGGTCGATCGGATCGGCAACGGATACGCCGTCGAGGAGGGCACATTCGGCACGAGCGCGTTCGTCTCGAGGGCTCTCCGGGGCGTCGGGCGTCGCCTCGCTCGGCCCCTGGGGCTGTTCGGCTCCGCCGACCGAACCGCAGGTCGCTGAGCTGACTGATTGGGACGCTTCGGTCCTGTCGACACGTTAATGGTTCTCTGGAATGATGATCGGGCATGGCGGAGTCGATCGTCGCGGCGGCCAGGGACCGAATGCCCCTCTCGGAGATCGTCGGGGCCGTCGCCATCGCCGTCGTGCTCTCCAGCCTCGGCTACGAGGAGATGGCCATCGTACCCCTACTCGGGGTCGTTCTCGGACCCATCGCGACCCGGGCGTTCGACGCGCTCGATCTCGGCTTGACGAGCCTCAGGATCCTCTTCGGTATCTTCGTCGCCGTCGCCGGAGCATCGACCCTCTCCGACGGCGGCGAAAGCGTCTGGCTCGGCGCCGTCCTCCTAGTGGCCGGAAGCTGGCTCGTCCTCGACACCCTCTACGAGTACCGCCACGGCGAACCGACCGAACCGGTGTCCGTGGAGAAAGAGGAGGACGAGCCCTCCATGGCCGAGATGCAGGCGCTCGGAACCCACGGACGGTGGGTCCTTGAGACCCTCCGGGAGGCCGATCGGCCGCTCACGGCCGGCGAGATCCGGCCCCGGACGGGGCTGACCGAGGACGAACTCGCGGACGTCCTCGAGATCCTCGAGGGCAATGGGACGGTCGAACCGATGGGCACCGGCTACGTCATCGACGAGTCGGCAATGGGACTGACCGGGTTCGTCCGGAGCATCGGCGGCCGGCTCCTCCGGCCGGTCCGGCTGTTCGGTCCCTCGTAGGGGATCACGAGCCGCCGGACGCGAAGGTTCCCCGCTGCTGTCATGCGTCTTCACTCGGACCCGGTGCGGCTCGAGTTGACGACGACGAGGAGGCTGCTCGCGCCCATCAGTACCGCGGCGACGAGCGGGTTGACGAGCCCCGCGACGGCAAGCGGGATCGCAAGCAGGTTGTAGCCGACCGCCCAGCCGAGGTTCTGGCGGATCCGTCGGCGGGTCGTCCGCGAAGTCTCGAACACGCCAGGGAGGGCCCCGAGGTCATCGTCGAGCACGACGACGTCGGCCGCCTCCATCGCGACGTCCGTGCCGCCCTCGAGGGCGATGCCCATGTCGGCCCGGGCGAGGGCGGGCGCGTCGTTGGTCCCGTCGCCGACCATCGTCGTCGTCCCCTCGGACCGGAGCCGGCGGACGATCGCCTCCTTCGACTCGGGACGGACGCCCGCGAACACCTCGTCGACGGCCGGGTGGTCGTCCAGCCAGCGGGTCGCGCGCTCGTCGTCGCCGGTGAGCACGACGATCCGCCGGCCCTCGGCCGACAGCGCGTCGACGACCTCCGCCCAGTTCTCGCGAGGGTCGTCCCGGAGGGCGACGACGCCGACGACGGCGCCGTCACGGCCGACGACGGTCGGGTGAAAGCCGCGCTCCCGGGTCGTCTCGATCGCGTCGGCGAACCGGTCGGGGATCTCCCAGCCCGCCGACCGGACGGCCTCGGGGTGGCCCACGCGGACCTTTCGCCCGTCCACGGTCGCCGAGACGGCCCGTCGCTCGCGGTCGAAGTCCTCGACGGTCTGCTCGAGACCCCCGTCGGCGGCTTCGACGATCGCCTCGGCGATCGGGTGGTTCGAGCGCTCCTCGACCGCGGCGGCGAGGGCGAGCACCCGGTCGTCGTCGGCAGTGACGTCCTCGACTGCCATCTCGCCGGTCGTCAGCGTCCCCGTCTTGTCGAAGACGACGACCTCCGAGTCCGTGATCCGTTCGAGGACGGTCGGTGAGAGCACGATCGTCCGGTCGTCGGCCGCCCGGGCGCTGCCGGCCGCGAGCGAGAGCGGCGTGGCAATCCCCAACGAACACGGACAGGAGACGACGAGCACGGAGAGCCCGATCATGAGCGACTCGGCGGTCCCGAGACCGGCGGCGAGCCAGAGCGCCGTCGCGCCCGCCGCCACCGCGAGTACCAGCGGGACGAACGCCACGGCGAAGACGTTGGCGAGGCGCTGGGCGCCGACGTTCGTGCTCTGGACGTTCCACAGCAGTTCCACGAGTCGATCCATCGTGCTCGAGGCGTCCTCGCCGACCTCGACGACGACCGAGCCCTCGAGAAGGGTCGCGCCGCCGACGACGGCCTCGCCGGGAGCGACTGACCGCGGCACCGACTCGCCCGTGAGCAACGCCTCGTCGGCCGTCGCGGTCCCCTCGACGACGGTGCCGTCGAAGGGGATCCGGTCGCCGGCGTTGACGCGGATCCGGTCGCGGGGGCCACACTCCGCGCGGTCGGCCGACGCGAACGAGCCGTCGGCTCCCTGCTTCCGGACGGTCGTCTCGTGGGCTGCCGCGAGGTCCGCGTGGGTACCGACGGCCCGGCGCTTCACCCGCGACTCGAGGTGGTTTCCGACGGTGACGACGACGAGCACCAGCACCGCGACGTCGAAGTAGACGTGGCGCGAGCCGACGACGAACGCCGCCATCGAGTAGGCGTACGCCGCGAGCACGGCGATGGCGACGAGGAGATCGACGTTCGGCCGGCGCACGGCGAGGCCGACGTACGCGCCCCGGAGGATCGGGTAGCCCAGCCCGAGGACGATCAGCGTGCTCCAGACGGCAAGCGGGACGAACACCATCGTCCGGATCGTCTGCCCGTAGAGAAACGACTCCGGGTAAATCCCGAGGTAGGTCGGGTAGACGAACAGCAGGTACGGCGCCATCACGGGCATCGAAAGCAGGACGGCCAGGGCGACACGGTAGCGCTCGAACACCGACCCGCTCTCGCTCCTCGCCTCGCCGGGCTCGCTGGCACGATAACCGACGCCACTCACGGCGCCGGGCAGGTCCGCGCGGTCGATCGTCTCCGGATCGTACGTCAGCCGGATCATCTCCGTCGCGTAGCTCACCCGCGCGTCCTCGACGCCCTTGACGTCGGTCGCCGTCGCCTCGAGGAACGCCTCGCAGGTCGTACAGTGCATTCCCTCGACCGAGAGGAAGGCGGTCTCGAGGTCGTCGTCCGTCACGGCCGGATCGACGGGTTCCTCGGCCGATTCCGGCTCCGCGAGGAGAGCGGGGTCGTCGGGGTCGTCGGCGTCCTCGACGAGACGGTGGACCTCGAGACAGCCCCGACAGCAGAACTCGCCGTCGACTCCCTCCTCGCGAACCGACCGAGAGCCCGTGGGGAGGTCACACAGGGTGCAGGTCGTCATGGGGATCGTGATCTCGGGTAGAGCCCGCCGTCCCAAAGACGTTCTGGCGACCCATTAGGCGACCGACCCGACGTACAGCGTGACGACGAGGAAGAGCCAGACCGCGTCGACGAAGTGCCAGTACATCGAGGTCGTCGCGACGGCGGTGTGGCGCTCGGCCGAGAACTGCCCGCGGCCCGCGCGGACGAGGACGATGGCGAGCAGGATTACGCCGAGTGCGACGTGGAGCCCGTGGAGGCCCGTCAGCGCGAAGAAGGCGCTCCCGAAGACGTCCGTGAGGGCGGCTCCCTCGACGACCAGCAGTTCGTAGTACTCGAGGAGTTGGCCGCCGACGAAGACGACGCCGAGCACGACCGTCGCCCCGAGAAACGCCAGAAACCGCCGCCGGTGGCCTCCCCGGATCGACTCGTGGGCGACGTGGAGGGTGACGCTGCTCGCGACCAGGACGGCTGTGTTGATCGCGACGAGCGAGGAGAGCAGGTGGGGGAGCTCGCCGGGCGGCCACGGGCCGGTCCGGACGAAAAAGAAGTAGACGAACCCGGCGGCGAACGTCATCACGTCGGTCGCCAGAAACAGGACCATCCCCCACCGGAGGTCCAGTCCGTCGCCCGCGGCCCCCTTCCAGTAGCGCGCGACGAAGCCGTGGTAGGTCCAGCCGTAGAGGCTTGCGAGGAAGATCCCGACGCCGCCGACGAGCAGGACCGACGGGAGCGCGGGGCCGACGATCGCGTCCTCGCCCCGCGCCAGCAGCGCGAGCGCGGCGCCGGCGTACAGCCCCGCGGCCCCGACGGCGGTAGCCAGGGGCCACCAGCTCGCCTCGCCGAACCCGCGGGGCCAGTCGGCGGGCGCGGGCGCGTGGTGATCGCTCTCGCTCGACTCGTCGGCAGAGCCCATGAGGGGGCTACGATCGCGCCCGGCAAAAACCCCGCCTCTCGGACGAGCGTTTCATTGCCCTCCGGATGGAAGTCGGCCCGATGGGAGACGAGCCGACGAAGTCGAGCCCGTGGCCGATCGTCGCCGCCGTCGGGATCGCCGCGACAGAGGCCGGCGTCCTGTTCGGAGTCGTGCCGGTCGCCGTCGGCGGCGTGCTCGCGTTCGGCTCGAGCGTCGCCGGGATGGCCCGCGAGGTCGGCTACGCGACGGACCGGTGGCGGCCGCTCCGTCTCGTGGGTGCCGCGATCGCCGTCGTCGCCGCGGCCGCCTGGCTCGGCGTCGCGCCGTCGCCGACCCCCGGCGGACTCGCCGATGCGGCCCGGACCGATGGGATCGCCGTCCGGGCGGCCATCGTCTTCGGATCGGCGGTACTACTGGTGGCCGTCGGCGCCGTCGGTCCGCTCGTCGCCGGGAGCGCCGGAGGCGATCGCGGGCGGTAGCGCCCTCACAGCGCTACGACGGCGAACCCGATGACGAAGACGGACGCGGCGGCGCCGGCCAGGAGCAATCCGAGCGACACCTTGCGGGACACGTCCGTCCCTCCGGCCGGGCCCCACTAAAACGGATCGCCGCGGGCGGGTGGCTACCGTAGCCACCCCCCGGAGCGGGCGACCGAACCGGGCCCGACAGTTATTACCCGGACGCCCGTAGGCACGGGCGATGAGTCAGGGCGACGAGGCCTCCCCGAACCCGGAGACCCCGGACGCTCCCTTCGACCGGGAGTCGGACCTCGATGCGGAGATCGACATCACCCCCAGAGTCGTGCTCGCAGCCTTCGCCGGCGGCGCGGCGGGACTGCTGGCCATGGTCCCGGTCCTGTTCGCGTTGCCCGCCTTCCTCCAGCTGTTCCGGGCGGACTCGCTCGTCGACCTCGCGGAACTCGGCCGGGTGCTCGGCCTCGAACCGAGCCTCCTGCTCGGACTCGTGGTGTTCGTCGGCGGCGGGACGGTTGCCCTGCCCCTGCTGTTCGTGGTGGGCGGCGCCTTCCTCCCGCCGCGGGAGCCCCGGGCGGTCCGCGGGCTCACCTTCGCGACGATCATGTGGACCGGGTTCGTCATCGCGTTCTGGCCGGGCGAGTACGCCGGCGCCATCTTCCTTGGCCTCTCGCTTGGCGCCCACTGGGTCTACGGCTACGTGCTCGGGACGACCATGGAGCGCTTCGCCTACATCCCCCAGCACGCCGTCTGAGCAGGGTTACTCGGGTTCCTCCGGGTCGGTCGCTTCCTCGGATGGTTCGGATTCGGCTCCCGTATGGTCGTCCGGGAGGGGTCGTTCGGCCCGGCGTTTTTCGATCCGGTCCTCGAACCACTGCCACTCCCGGGTGAACTGGCCCGTCTCCTTCAGGTTCCAGACGTCGGCGTCCTCGACGATCGGCCCCACGCGGATCGACTGGACCAGATTGACGAGCCAGAGGACGACGCTGACGCCGATGACGAACGCGCCGATCGAGGCGACCTGGTTCAGGCCGACGAACTCGGCGGGGTAGGCGGCGTACCGTCGGGGCATGCCCATGTAACCAAGCACCAACAGCGGGACGAACGTGACGAACGCGCCGACGATCAGGAGCGTGGCCTGGGCCCGGGCGAGTCGCTGATTGTACATCCGGCCGGTGATCAGCGGGAACCAGTAGTAGCTCGCGGCGATCATCGCCAGCGGGATGATGCCGACGACGATGAGGTGGAAGTGGCCCACGACGTAGTGGGTGTCGTGGAGCACGAGATCGACGGGGACCGCCGCGAGGAAGACGCCCGTGATCCCGCCGATCACGAACGTGCTCATCGCGCCGACGATACAGATCATCGGCGCGGAAAGTTCGAGACTGCCGTTCCACATCGTCGCGATCCAGTTGAACTCCTTGATCGCACTCGGGATGGCGATCGCGAGCGAGACGGCCATGAAGCTCGCACGCAGGCGCGGGTCCATCCCGGTCGCGAACATGTGGTGGGCCCAGACGCCGAAGGACATGACGCCGATGGCGATCGTCGAGTAGACGATAAAGCGAAAGCCAAAGAGCCGGCGGCCACAGAACTTCGGCAGGATGAGGCTGATGAGCCCGAACGCCGGCAGGACGAGGATGTAGACCTCGGGGTGGCCGAAGAACCAGAACAGGTGCTGCCAGAGCATCGGCCCGCCGCCCTCGATCGCGAAGAACGTCGTCCCGAAGTTCCGATCGAGCAGGAGGAGGATCACGGTACTCCCCAGCAGCGGGAACGCGAGCAGGATCAGCCCGCTCGTGACGAGCATGTTCCACGAGAAGATGTCGAGTTCGTCCCAGCCCAGGTCGTCGGGCCGTTCGGTGACGATGGTGACGATGAAGTTGATCGCCGCCATCGTCGTGGCGATCCCGCTCAGGTGGAGTCCCAGCAGCGTCACGTCGATCTGGGGGTTGGCCATCTCCGTCGAGAGCGGAGTGTACATCGTCCATCCCATCGAGACGGGCTCGAGCGCGAGCAAGGCGCCGACCCCGATCGGGAGCACGCCCAGGACGGCTCCGAGCACGTCCGAGATCAGTCCGCCTCGAACCAGCACCAGCGACGGCGGGAGCAGCCAGAACGCGACCGCGTTGATCCGCGGGAACGCCATGTCGTCGGCGTCGAGAAGTAACGGCAGCATGTAGTTCCCGATCCCGGTGAACACGGGCGTCACGAAGAAAAACAGCATCGTCAGCCCGTGGGTCGTAAACACCGCGTTGTACGTCTCGACGTTCCAGACGACGGTCTCGGGCACGAGCAACTCCGTGCGCATCATCATCGCGTCGGTCGCGCCCCACAGCCCCGCGGCCGTCCCGAACAGGATGTACAGCAGCCCGATGTCCTTGTGATCGACGGTCGTGAGCCACCGGAGGACGCCGGACGGTTTCTCCCTCCTCGTCAGTCCCACCGTCGGCGAGATGACGCCGCCGTCGGCGTACCACGCCGGTGGCGGGTCCCGCTGGACGCGCAGGTAGGCCGCGAGCCCGCCCAGTAGCGCCACGGCGAGGACAATTCCGGGAACCGCTCCGATCATCGATCCCCCTCCACGACCCCGTTGCGGTCGCCGCGGCACCGCAGTGCCGTCGCAGTCGGTCGATCGGGATCTCGTCTCATCGTGTCCCTCCAGGTGTCGGTCGGTCCGCGGACGACTCGAGCAGTCGGCCGTACACTGCGCCCAGCGTGAAGCCGTACAGCCAGTGGGCGAACAGCGTGTAGACGCCGAAAAAGACCAGGAGCGGGCCCCCGATGTCGCCTCTGCCCGTGATCACGAACGGGATCCAGAGGATCGTGCCGAATACCACGCCGCGGGCGGCGGGATCCGGACCGCGCGGGAGGTAGCGTTCGAGCGCGAGAAAGAGGAGGGGCCAGGCGACCACGCCGGCCGCGGCGAACACGACGAAGCCCAGGACCGGATCGCCCGGCAGGCCGATGAAGCGTGCGACGACGTCGAACAGCTCCATCGTCGAGCGCGTCTCGACGTCGAGCAACAGGAGCATCACGGACATGACGGCGGTCCCGGCGACGCCGCCGGCGACGGCGCTCGGTGCCCGGTTCATGGCTCGTCCCCGCCGGACGATTCGTTCGTGGCATCGGTCGCCGACTCGTTGCCCGCCTCGCCCGCCCGCTGGTCCTCGAGCCACGCCTCGTACTCGTCCTCGCTCACGACCTCGACCGTCGAGAGCATCCCGGAGTGGCCCACGCCACAGAGTTCGGCACAGTAGAGGCGGTACTCCCCGGTCCCGGTGAGTTCCGTCCGGAGCAGGTTGGTCTCCCCCGGGATGGCGTCCTGTTTCAGTCCCAACTCGGGGACGTGGACGGAGTGGACGACGTCCTCGGCGGTGATGGACAGGTAGATCGAACGGTTCTCCGGGAGCACCAGCGTCTCGTTGGTCGCCACGCCCGCGTCGGGATACTCGAAGGCGTACTCCCACTGTTCGGCGGTGACGTCGACCTCGACTGCGTCGTCGGGAACATCGCCCGACTCCCCGTCGATCGTCGAGACCGACGGATGTGCCAGCGCGTGAAACGACGCGGTCCCGACGAACAGCAGGACGAGCGCGGTCGCGACCGTCCACGTGATCTCGAGCTGTCGGTTCTCGCGGGTCGGCCGTGGCTCGTCGTTGCCCCGGAACCGCCAGAGCGTGTAGATCAGGATGATCTCGACGAGGACGGCGATCGGGACGGCCATGTAGAGCAACTGCCGGTTGAGCCGCCGGATGAGCTGGTCGGTGACGGAACTCGCGGCGACCGTCGACGGTGTCGCTGCGAGGACCACCGAGAGCAGGACCACGACGGCGACGACACCACGGCGTACCCGCGTCATCTATCAATCGGGTACGATCACTCCTCGCATAAACGTTTGTCCGACGACGGCCGGGGGTCCCGACGGCTGCCGTGGGATCGTTTATTACGCTCCCGGTCGAACGCACGCCCGTGCTCGAGTGGCTCTCTCGGGAGACCGTCGTCGATATCTCGATCAACGGGGCGCCGCTTTTCATCCTCGCGTACTTCGCGGTCCTCATCGAGGTGGCCTCTCCCTGGTCGTTCGACCCGTTGCCGGTCGTGCTCACCCACACGCTGACGCTCTTTCCGCTGGTCGTGCTCGTGTTCGCGACGTACTACGCGGCTCGCGCGATCGAGCGCGACGCCGCCCGCTCGGCCCCGACGAGGGACTCGACCGACGACCCGCCGGAGGGCACCGACCGATGAGCTTGCCCTCGATCTACACGCCCGAGGGCGCGTTCGCGTACATGCTCGTCGTCATCGGGCTCGCGCTCGTCACCGCCGTCGTCTACCTGCTTTCGTTTGCCGGCGCGACTGTTCCGTTCTGAGACGGTCGGCGGACCGCCGGCGCACCGTCGGTCACAACCCGCGGGTCCTCCCCCGGCATATCGGTTCCCCCGAGCGTACGACCGCGGCCGTTCCGCTGGCAGAACGGGTCGCCACTGCGACCCGCCGGGGGCGGCGGTTCGGACGTTCGGTTTCCGGGGGCGGGCTACCGGCCGTCACTTCCGCGGTCCGTGTCCCCCGCGTCGTCCGCCGGCTCGACCCGCTTTCCCGTCGACCGCGGGATCACTCGCCGGTCGGCCTCCTCCCACTCGCGCTCGAGTTCTTCGCCCTCGAACAGCCGGTCTAAAAAGACCGCGAGCCCCGCGACCTCGGAGTGGGGCTGGTTCGTGACGCCGACGTTCCAGTCGGCGGCCTCGTAGACGTCGAAGGGGACCTTCTCGGCGCCGACGACCACCAGGATGGGTGCCTCGCGGTGGGCCGTCCGGATCTCCGCTTCGACGGTCTGGACCTCCTGGCCGTACATCGTGAGGTGAACCACGCGTCCGTCCCAGTCCCGGACGAGCCCGTAGGGGGAGTCGGTCAGCTCCGCCTCGAAGGGGCCGCCGAACCGCTCGGTGATGTCGCGGACCGTCTCGCGGCTCTGGGTCGCGTTCTCGGGGAGGATCACCCTGTCGGCACCGAGCGCGCGGGCGGTGAGCCCGACGTGGGTCGTCATCCGGTCGTCCCGGCCCGGACGATGACCCAGCCGGAGAACGGCGACCTCGGGCGAGCCGTGCATACGCGAGGTTGCGCGCTCGGCCATATGTGGGTTCGGATCCGGGGCCGTTGCCGGCCCCGTCCCGGCGGTAGCTTTTTGATCGAACCGACTCGACGTCCGGGCGTGATCGGTCCGTGACGACTCTCCGGGAGCGACTCGAGACGGTCCGCGAGCAGCGTTGGGGGATGGCTGCGGATCTGGCGTTCGCGGTCGTCTGGGTGACGATGGTCGAGATCCTCTTTACGGTCGCCGACGGCCCGACGTGGGCATACTATGCCTGTATGTTCGCCGGGGTCGTCGCGTACTTCGGGTTCGTCTGGAACACCGAACTCGCGGTCGGCTGGCGACGCGAGTAGACGGTTTCGGCGACCGGTCGGTCCCAGTCCACCGCGACGTCGGTCGGACGAACCCGACCGGGGGCTACTCTCCGCGGGCGTCGACGACCAGCACCGGGACGCGGGTCGATCTGAGCGTCCGTTCGGTGACGCTGCCCAGTAGCGCTCGCCTGATTCCCGACCGGCCCTGTGAGCCCATCACGACGAGGTCGATGTCGTTGTCCTCGACGTACTCCGCGATCATCGCGTGGGGTTTGCCCGCCGAGACGTGCTCGACGGCGACGATGCCCCGCTCGCTCGCGCGGTCGGCGACGTAGCCGGTGGCCGACTCGGCGCGCTCTCGTACGTCGTCCATTCGGTCGTACTGGCCCTGTTCGATGCGGTCTAGCTGTTCGGCGCCGAGACTCAGACTCATCGAGTCGGTGTCGACCACGTACAGCGCGTGGACCTCGGCGCCACAGGTCTCCGCCGTGTCGAGGGCGTGATCGATCGCCTTCTCGGCCGTTTCGCTGCCGTCGGTGGGAACGAGTATCCTGTCGTACATGGGTCAGTCGTCCGCGGGGGTCTCGCCCCCGTCGGCGACGACGTCCTCGGCGGTCTGTTGCTGGCCCATCGGTTCGGGGCTGTGGCACTGCCGGACGATACGTTTGGTCTCGAGGGGCGGCTCGTCGGTGGCCGCCGAGACGACGATGGTGACGGCGAAGACGACCGGGACGGCGATCAGCGCCGAGCCGATCGCGGGGAGCCACTGCGCCAGCGCCGGCGCGAGCGGGGCCTCGAGCCCGCCGACATAGGCCGGTAACACCTCGTTTATCATCGCCAGCGACCAGATTCCGAGACCGGTGAGCATACCGGCGAGGGCACCCTGGCGGTTCGTGTTCTCCCACCACATCCCGAGGAAGAACATGGGAAAGAGGACGGCGCCGGCCAGCGCGAACGCGTAGGAGACCAGCGCGGCGATCGGCGCCGCGGGGTCGAGCGCGGCGAGCGTCGTCAACACGCCCAAAAGGACGATGCTCAGGCGCCCGACGAGGACCTGCTGGCGCTGGGTCGCGTCGGGGTTGACGATGTTCGTGTAGATGTCGTGGGAGACCGCCGACGAGCCGGCGATGAAGAGGCCGGCGGTCGTCGCGATCGCCGCCGCGATCCCGCCCGCGGCGACGAGCCCGACGAACCAGTCGGGAAGTTGTGCGAACTGTGCCGCCAACACGACGATCACGTCGCTCGCCTCCGTGCTCATGCCGGGATCGCCGTACACCGCGCCGATCTCCTGGCCGTAGAGGTCGGTGCCGAACGCCGCAAACGCCGGAGCGCTCCAGTAGAGCAGACAGATGAAAAAGAGCCCCCAGACCGTAGACCAGCGAGCGGTCCGCTCGTTCTCGACCGTGTAGAACCGCACGAGGACGTGGGGCAGGCCGCAGGTGCCGACGATCAGCGAGAACGTCGTCGCGATCCAGAGGTAGTAGCTCTCGTTGACGAACGGTTCGGAGAACTCGCTGCTCAGATCGTTGATCAGGGCGCCGTACTCGAGTTGGGGCAGGACCGTCGAGTAGCCCTGGGTCCAGCCGACGACCAGCAGGCCGACGAGGAAAGCCGAGATGAGGATGACGTACTGGACGGCCATGTTCTTGGTCGCGCCGAGCATCCCCGACAGCGTGAGGTAGCCGACGGTGATCGACATCATGATGACGACCATCGCCTGGTAGCCCGAGAGGCCGAGGAACCCGAGGTCGCCGAAGATGTAGAGACCGACCAGCCCCATCCCGCGGGCCTGTCCGATCGCGTAGACGAACCCGATGAGGAAGGTCGTAAGCGCCGCGATCGCGCGTGCGCTCTCGGAGTTGAAGCGATCGCCGACGAAGTCCGGCGCGGTGTACTTGCCGAACCGCCGGAGCTGTGCGGCCAGGAAGATCAGCAGGATGAAGTAGCCCGTCGTCCAGCCGACGACGAACACCAGGCCGTAAAAGCCCGAGAGGGCGATCGAGGCGGCCATCCCGAGGTACGACGCCGCCGACATCCAGTTGGCGCCGATCGCCATCCCGTTTTCTAAGTTGCCGATCGACCGCCCGGCGACCCACATGTTCTCCGTGTCGGCGACCCGAAAGACGAACCCGATGGCCAGAAAGAGGAGCAACATCCCGATCACCAGCGCGGCCGGCACCGTCTTGAACGAGATGTCCATCCCCTCCGGGAGCAGTTCGGACTGCAGGACGACGGTCGGGAGCCCTGCCCCGGTCATTCGTCGCTCCCTCCGTCGGCGGCCGCCGCCCGGTCGGGGCTATCGGCCGTGCCGGCCGCGTGTTCGATGCCGTATTTCTCGTCCAAGGCGTCGCGCCTGCGGGCGTACCAAAACGAGAGGAGCAGCGCCGCAGTCGGCGCGCCGAAGGCCACCAGGAAGTAGTGTAAGGGGAATCCGAGCACCGGCATCTCGGTCGTCATCGGGCCGGGCGCGAGCCGCGTCGCCGTCACCGGACCGAAGATGGCCAGCGCCCAGACGGCGAAGCCGACCCAAACCACCCGGAGGTGGTCGCGCATGAACCGCGTGCTCGGCCGCAAGATGTTCACTTCCGAGTTGAGGTAGTCGGTGTCCCGATGCGCCTGTGCCGGTCGGCCGGCGACGCCGCCGTCGGGCCGCGGATCGTCTGCGGCCGGCGAGCGGTCGTCGTCGTCCGGATCTCGTGAGCTAGCGTCTACCATGTGTTTTCGTTGAAGTCGTTCTCGTTGCGATAGCGACACTCAATCGCCCCGGACCTGTGCAGCGATGTCGTCGACGACGTCGGGGTTGCGCAGGGTGGAGGTATCCCCGAGTTCGTCGCCGCTGGCGAGGTCCTCGAGGAGTCGGCGCATGATCTTGCCCGAGCGGGTTTTGGGGAGTTCGGGTGTGAAGATCACTTCTTCGGGGCGGGCGATGGGGCCGATGGCCTCTTCGACGCCTTCGACGATGCGCTCGCGGAGGTCGTCGCTTCCCTCGTAGTCGTCCTCGACGATGACGTAGGCGTAGACGGCTTCGCCCTTGATGTCGTGGTCGCCGCCGACGACGGCGGCCTCGGCGACGCCCTCGGTGCCGACGATGGCGCTTTCGATCTCCATCGTGCCCAGGCGGTGGCCCGAAACGTTGATGACGTCGTCGACGCGCCCGAGGATGGTGATATACCCATCCGAGTCGATCTTGGCGCCGTCCTCGGGGAAGTAGACCCAGTCGTCGGCGTCGGGATCCGAATACTCGCGCCAGTACTCCTCGAGGAAGCGCTCGTCGTTGTTGTAGAGCGTTCGCAACATCCCCGGCCAGGGGTTGTCGACCGTGAGGTAGCCCGCGTCACCCGCCTCTACCTCCTCGCCGCCCGAATCGACGATCCGGGCGTCGATCCCCGGCAGTGGCGGGCCCGCCGATCCCGGCTTCATCTCGCCGATGCCCGGGAGGGTGGTGATCATCATGCCACCGGTTTCGGTCTGCCACCAGGTATCGACGATTGGGCACTCCTCGCCACCGATATGGGTGTAGTACCACTTCCAAGCACGAGGATTGATCGGCTCGCCCACGGTGCCCAACAACCGGAGCGACGAAAGGTCGTGTTCTTCGGGGTAGTCCTGGCCCCACTTCATGAACGCCCGGATCGCCGTCGGAGCCGTATAGAAGATGTCGACGCCATAGGTTTCGACGAGCTCCCACAGTCGGTCCTTCTCGGGATAGTCGGGCGTGCCCTCGTACATTACGCTCGTCGTCCCCAACGCGAGCGGACCGTAGACGATGTACGAATGCCCGGTGATCCAGCCGATGTCCGCGGCACACCAGTACGTATCGTCGGGTTCGACGTCCAACACGGCATGGGACGTCCAGG
>NZ_QPND01000070.1:0-1379 GCF_003344565.1 Saliphagus sp. LR7
CTCAGTCGATCACACCAGTGACCGCACGAATGCATCGAGAACATGCTGAACCGGTCTGATCCGTGTTCGGATAGTGTCGAGGAATTGGCAAAGACGATGATCAGCACTGGACAGTCGCTGTCGGCGGCGATCCGCCGCCGACGCGACAGTGTTTCCACTCACGACTGCCGCCCCAATTCAGGGACAGCTACCGGAAGAACCGGTCGTCGAGGGGTTGATTCGCTGGAACAGACCTGCGAACGCCAAGTGCTGTCCAGGCAGCGCGCAGCACCATCTCACAGAACTCCGTAAATGACCAGTCCCAGAGGCGGCGCCCCCCACGGCGGGGCGCCGCCACGTACTTCCAGTGGAGATACCGCCAGACGTTCTGCAGCAACAGACTCACGACGAACAGTACGAGTCGGAGCCCAGCGTCTCGAGAACTGGTCAGAGCGAGGCTCTGCTTGGCTAATCGGTAGCTCGATTCGATGCCGAAGCGTTTGCTGTAGTGTTCTCGAGCTTCTCGTGGGGTGTCGATGAACGGCGCGTCAGCGGCGTAGCCGTGACGCGCCACCCCGTGTTCGTCGTAGCGACCTCGCTGGTAGATGCAGTCGATGAACACGGGGAACGTCACCCGCCCGGCGAGTTCGTGCTCGATCACGCGGCTCCAGCCGCTGCTGAGTTCGTCTTTGATCGTCTCACCCCATTTGACGATCGGTATGACGAACGCGTAGTTGTGGGCGTACAGCAATTCGAGGCAGCCGCTGTTGTAGAAGCCGCGGTCGAGGTAGACGGCCTTGACGCGCAGGTCAAGGCCGTCGAGAAGCGTCAGGAACTCCCCGAGGACCTCGCTGGTGGTCTCGCCAGCGACCAGCTGGCGGACCGCCAGCGTATACCGCTTGTTGCGTACCCGCGCGTAGAGCGTGACGTAAGCGTGAAACGCCGTGGTTCCTCGTTTGGCCTGCGAGAAGTACAGCGCCTCCGTCTCGTCCTCGTCACCGTAGTAGGGATCGAGGTGGAGGTCGGCGACGACCTCCACCGGTCGATCGGGAAGCGTCTCGAGGGTATCTCGTTGAAGGAGCGTGTTCCCGACCGCCTCAACAGCGTCCAGGTCGAACTGATCGGTGAGATGGTCACGGACAGTATTGGCGTGAGGTGAATCGTCAGTCGTCTCGCAGACGTGATTGATCGAGGTCCCGCCGGCGCTGGCGCCGGCGAGGACCTCGTACAACTCATCAGCGGAGACCTCTACGTCTTCTCCGAGATCAATCGGGAGATCGTCTCCGAGGCTGTTGACGACAAAATTAAGCAGGTGCTCTTCCTCTACCTTGTTGTCTGCTTGGGTAGGCTTCACACCGCATCCAAGCAGACGCTTACTCTAACCCGATGTGATCGACTGA
>NZ_QPND01000071.1:0-1378 GCF_003344565.1 Saliphagus sp. LR7
TCAGTCGATCACATCGGGTTAGAGTAAGTGTCTGCTTGGAGAGTGCGTGCAACAAACCCAAGCAGACAACGAGGTAGAGGAAGAGCACCTGCTTAATTTTGTCGTCAACAGCCTTGGAGACGAGCTCCCGATTGATCTTGGTGAGAACGTAGAGGTCTCCGCTGATGAGTTATACGAGGTCCTCGCCGGCGCCAGCGCCGGCGGGACCTCGATCAATCACGTCTGCGAGACGACCGACGAGTCGCCCCACGCCAACACCGTCCGTGACCATCTCACCGATCAGTTCGATTTGGACGCTGTTGAGGCGGTCGGGAACACGCTCCTTCAACGGGATGCCCTCGAGACGCTTCCCGATCGACCGGTGGAGGTCGTCGCCGACCTCCACCTCGATCCTTATTACGGTGACGAGGACGAGACGGAGGCGCTGTACTTCTCGCAGGCGAAACGAGGAACCACGGCGTTTCACGCCTACGTTACGCTCTACGCGCGGGTACGCAACAAGCGGTATACGCTGGCGGTCCGCCAGCTGGTCGCTGGCGAGACCACCAGCGAGGTCCTCGGAGAGTTCCTGGCGCTTCTCGACGGCCTTGACCTGCGCGTCAAGGCCGTCTACCTCGATCGCGGCTTCTACAACAGCGGCTGCCTCGAATTGCTGTACGCGCACAACTACGCCTTCATCATACCGATCGTCAAGTGGGGTGAGACGATCAAAAGCGAACTCACCAGCGGCTGGAGCCGCGTGATCGAGCACGAACTCGCCGGGCGGGTGACGTTCCCCGTCTTCATTGACTGCGTCTACCAGCGAGGTCGCTACGACGAACACGGGGTGGCGCGTCACGGCTACGCCGCTGACGCGCCGTTCATCGACACCCCACGAGAAGCCCGAGAACACTACAGCAAGCGCTTCGGCATCGAATCGAGCTACCGATTAGCCAAGCAGAGCCTCGCTCTGACCAGTTCTCGGGACGCTGGGCTTCGGCTCTTGCTGTTCGTCGTGAGTCTGTTGCTCCAGAACGTCTGGCGCTATCTCCACTGGAAGTACGTGGCGGCGCCCCGCCGTGGGGGGCGCCGCCTCTGGGACTGGCCGTTCACGGAGTTCTGTGAGATGGTGCTACGCGCTGTCTGGACAGCGTTTGGCGTTCGCAGGTCTGTTCCAGCGAATCAACCACTCGACGACCGGTTCTTCCGGTAGCTGTCCCTGAATTGGGGCGGCAGTCGTGAGTGGAAACACTGTCGCGTCGGCGGCGATCCGCCGCCGACAGCGACTATCCAGTGCTGATCACCGTCTTCGCCACTCCTCCGACACTATCCGAGCACGGATCAGACCGGTTCAGCATGTTCTCGATGCATTCGTGCGGTCACTCGTGTGATCGACTGA
>NZ_QPND01000072.1:0-1351 GCF_003344565.1 Saliphagus sp. LR7
CAGTAGTTGCCGAACCTAACTGACGACTCGGTTCGTAGTCGTCGGCATGGTCGACACCGACGAAGCAAAACAGGTCTGTCGTGCCGCCTCACGCGTCGTCTATCCAGAACTGGATTTTGGTATCAAACCCTGTGGATCCTACACGAGAGAGGACTTCGAGCAAGTCCTCTCTCGGATCGCGTTCACTCACGAGTTCGCTAACACGGGTGGCAAGACTGTCCAGTTGGATCGATCCGAGCCGGTCGACGTCACGTCGACGGCTCGGAACCCGCTCGCGAAATCGTTGCTCTATCATCTTCGACACCTCACCGCGGACGCCATCGACGCTCAGTTCGATGGCGTCCGCGATCGTCTCTTCGAGGTTCTTCGCTCACGGCGGTTGCTTCCCTCTCGTGTTGACGTTGCGATCGATCTTCATGAGTGGCGGTTCTACGGCTCAGCCGATACTGATCACGTTCTCACTACCTATCCCGATCTTGGAACGACCCGAGCGTACTGTTTTGCGACGCTGTGTATCGTTGCTCCCAGTGTTCGATTTACTCTCGCTGTGATCCCGTTGGACGCGAACGGCTTCCGTGCGAAGCAGGAAGCCGTTCGCTCACTCATCGTCGAAGCGCGCCAGTACGTGTCGATCAGACACGTCTATCTCGATCGAGGCTTCTACCAGGTGCATGTCGTTACAGAACTGGAACAGTTAGAGATCGACTACATCGTCCGTGCACGGCCAAGCAAGGGAATGAAAGACCGTCTCAGCGCCGGCGCTGAGACGGTCGTCGATGCTTATCGGATGCAGCGAAACCGGCCACCGACAGCTGTAGCCGATGTCACCGTATTCGCTGTGCCACATCACACGAACGAGGACGATCACGTCTGGTTCGTCACAAACCTCGACGTAGAACCTGAGACAGCAAGAGCGTACGCGGCGGCGTTCCGCCGCCGCTGGGGCATCGAAACGTCGTATCGCCAGATCGGTGATTTCTTGGCGAGAACGTCGTCGCCGACGTTCTCGGTTCGCTTGTTCTACTTCCTGTTCGCAGTTTCGCTGTACAACCTGTGGGTGTTAGCGAACGTCCTCCTGGTGAACGGTTCACTTCCGAAGAAACCGCCACTCTCGACACGAATCTTCCGCATGTTCGTTCTCTCGACAGACTACGGGTAGTGGCTGAGTCACACCGACCGGGATCACCGGTCAGAACGCCCACGATGAGTGGTAACGCTCGGGATCGCCGCCGAGCGGCGGCAATCCCTCACTTTTCGAGTCCGTTCTGTGAAGGTCTGTTCCTGATTTCCTCGATGAGGTTACGGGAAGGGCGAACTTCGTCCGCTTTCAATTTGATTCGGCGTCTACTGT
>NZ_QPND01000073.1:0-1295 GCF_003344565.1 Saliphagus sp. LR7
TTATTGTGAGTATCCGAGTGAATTAGTTTCGAGAAGATGGAAGACCCGTACTGCTATCGGTCTCGGGAAAACTCTGTAGTGATGAGAGTGACACATTGAAACGCGACTTCGTATCCGTGATATCCATCGATGCTGTGGAGGGTCGGTCTAACGGTCTGTATCAGACAGACAGTGTTGTTGATGTATTGTGTGACCGAAAGCGTGAAAAGGAGAAAGGTCTTCCGG
The DNA here is from genome assembly GCF_003344565.1 of Saliphagus sp. LR7. Lineage (NCBI taxonomy): Archaea > Methanobacteriati > Methanobacteriota > Halobacteria > Halobacteriales > Natrialbaceae > Saliphagus > Saliphagus sp. LR7. The sequence goes on from NZ_QPND01000073.1 coordinate 226, forward strand.
CTCAAGGGTCCAGTGAAAGGTATGGCACCCAGGTATCGCCCGCTGCCACCAGTAGGGGGACTGGGAGCTATAGGTTGGGACCTATGACAGATCTATCATCAGAACAAGAAGCGGTCGAACTCCTCCAGCGGTTCGGCCTCAAGGAGTATGAAGCGCGATCGTTCGTCGCGCTTTCACGGGTGCCGCATGGGACGGCCAAAGACATCAGCGAGATATCGGAGGTGCCTCGCACTCGCGTCTACGATGCCACGGGGGTGTTGGAGTCGAAGGGATTGGTGGAAGTCCAGCACTCGAACCCACAGGTGTTTCGGGCGGTCTCGATCGAGGAGGCCGCCGAGATCCTTCGCGACGAGTACGAGTCACGAACCGAGCGCTTGGTGACGACGCTCCAGGAAATGGACGCCGCAGAGTTTGAGGCGGACGAACAGCTCACACAGGAAGTATGGGCCCTGTCGGGGCCGTCGACGATCACCCAGCGGACGCGCCAGTTGCTGGACGAGGCCGATCACGAGGTCGTGATCGTCCTCGGTCACGAGTCGGTCGTCGATGACGCCCTACTCGATCGGATCCAAGCGGGGCAGGATCGGGGCGTCACGGTTCTCATTGGGACGGTCTCGGACGAAATCCGCGAGCGCGTCGAGGAGGCGCTCCCAGAGGCAACGGTTTTCGCTTCGGGGCTGGAGTGGCTCCAGGGGTCACAGATAATTGATTCGCCGCTTCCACTCGAACGCAATAGTGAGACGGACACGGGTCTGGGGCGTACTGATGACGGACCTACTAGGGAAGGGACGACGGAAATCAGTCGGCTTCTCCTTGTGGACCGGGGCACGATCCTGGTGAGTTCGTACCGCGAAACCGAGAGCGGTGGTCTGACCCACGAGCAGGCGATTTTCGGCCGGGGGTTCGAGAACGGGCTGGTGACGATCGTCCGCCGACTGATGGCGACGGGATTGCTTCCTACTGTCGATCCGGGACAGAGCACGTCTGATGAATCGTAGACGAGAGTCTAGCCTGTGTATCGTACTATTGGCCGAGTGAGATCAATTGACTGCGGTGGTCTATTCGCACCC
>NZ_QPND01000074.1:0-1219 GCF_003344565.1 Saliphagus sp. LR7
GCCGCCGACAGCGACTATCCAGTGCTGATCACCGTCTTCGCCACTCCTCCGACACTATCCGAGCACGGATCAGACCGGTTCAGCATGTTCTCGATGCATTCGTGCGGTCACTCGTGTGATCGACTGAGTATCGTTTTCCTTTGTTAGGCGAATTGGCCTCCACATGATTGTCTGTGCCAAAAACCAGGTAAATAAGGCGACTGTATTCGTTTATCTATGGTAGAGGCTGTCGGTCTCGATCTTGTCAATCTGTTGCTCGTCCTATCGCTCGCGTGGATATTCGGCGCTCTCGCGGAGCACATCGGCTACCCGGCAATGATGGGTGAAATTCTCGCCGGTATCGTGTTTGGTCCTGCCATACTCGGAATCCTTCAGTCTACAGAGGTTCTCGAAATCTTCGCCGAACTCGGCGTATTTCTATTGATGATCTACGTCGGGATGGAGATTGACCTACACCAACTCTTTGAACTCGGACCACAATCACTGATGGTCGCACTGGGAGGCTTCCTCCTCCCATTCGGACTGGGCTATTTGCTCGGCGATCTACTTGGGTTTACTATCGAACAGGCCTTGTTTATCGGGATTGCGCTGGCTGCAACTTCGTTAGCAACTAAATCTCGGATTCTGGTCGATTTGGATATTCTCGATACACGGATTGCTGGCGTTCTCTTGGGTGGGGCACTGCTATCTGACGTTGCTATTCTTATCGTATTTGCAGGCGTAACGGGATTTATTGAAAGCGGTGAAGTCACTTTCTTTGGACTTGGTATTGTCATGCTGCGCGCATTTGCGTTTTTCGTAGCTGCACTCGTATTCGGTGATCGATTACTCCCCTACATATGGGGGTGGCTTGAAGGGTTAATGCGCCGATACGGATTCATCGATAAGACCTCAGCGTTCACTATTGCCCTTATCGTGGCACTGGTGTTTGCATTACTAGCGACATTAGCAGATCTCCACATGATTATTGGCGGATTCGTTGCTGGAATGTTCCTCCGTCAGGCCCAGCTTGACGAGGAGATTTATGACCACATGCATACAGTTATGTACGACTTAGCGATGGGATTTTTCGCGCCGATCTTCTTCATCACTGTCGCTAGTTGTCCACTCGATCGATAGCGGCGGAAGGAGAAGTCCGGTCTCAGATTGGAAGGACGGCGAAAAAGGACCGAAGAGCGACAAATACGCTGCGAGGATGCGAGGACATATCGGATTAGAC
>NZ_QPND01000075.1:0-1182 GCF_003344565.1 Saliphagus sp. LR7
CATCCGCCTGCTCCGCGAGCACGCCGAGGCGAGCCAGGAGCCCGCCCGCACGACCCTCGCCGAGTTCGACAACGTCGACCTCGTCAGGAGCTACTGGATCACCAACGTCATCCGCGCCGAGGTCAACGCCGACGCGGTCACCGCCGACCAGCTCCGATCGCTCGAGGGCGTCAGAGCAGTGTATCTCGTCCCCGAGTATCGCGTCCCAGAACCCGAGTCGACGGAGGCGAGCCCCGATGCCGACGGCACCACGTACGGCCTCGAGCAGATCAACGCGCCCGACGTCTGGGACGATTTCAGCACCCAGGGCGAGGGCGTCAAGGTCGCCGTCCTCGACACGGGTTTCGACGTTTCTCATCCCGACCTCGAACTCTACTCGGACGATTCCGATGACCCGACCTACCCTGGTGGGTGGGTCGAGATCGGTCCCGATGGCGAGCCCATCGAGGGCTCGGAACCCTACGATTCCCACTACCATGGGACTCACGTCGGTGGCACCGTCGGCGCCAGTGCTCCCGACGGCGACACGCCCCAGTACGGCGTCGCCCCCGGCTGTGACCTCATGCACGGCCTCGTCCTTCCGGGCGGCTCGGGGGCGGATTCGGACCCGATCGCCGGCTTCGAGTACGTTCTCGAGGAGATGGGCGCCGACGTCATCAGCATGAGTTTCGGTGCCGGCTGCGGGTTGTTCGGCCCGGTCTACGAGGACGCCTGGATTCCCGTCATCCAGAACGCCCTCGCGATGGACGTCCTCGCGGTCACCTCCTCGGGCAACTCCGGCGAGGGCTGTGTTGGCTCGCCCGCCAATATTTACGATTCCTTTGCGATCGGCGCGTCGGACGAGAACGGCGACATCACGGAGTTCTCGAGCGGTGATACGATCGCCGCCGACAACTGGGAGGAACCCGATCCCGAGTGGCCCGACGAGTGGATCAAACCCGACGTCTCCGCCCCCGGCAACGAGGTGCTCAGCGCCGAACCCGGCGGTACCTACCAGAACTTGAGTGGCACCTCGATGGCCGCCCCCCACGTCGCGGGCGTCCTCGCCCTGATGCTCTCGGCCAACGAGGACCTCACCGCTGCGGACAGCCGGTCGGTGCTCGAGGGGACCGCCTGGAAACCCGACGACTGGTCGGAGCCGGGCGACGAACAGGACGTCCGGTATGGGTACGGCATCGTCGA
>NZ_QPND01000076.1:0-1070 GCF_003344565.1 Saliphagus sp. LR7
CGAGGGTGTCATAGAACGATTACCACACCAAAGAGCAGGGTGAATGCTGAGGTGGTATGCACTCAGCGACCCTGCAAGAGAACCATTCGATAGACTCGTTCTTTAATGTCGCGGAGACAGCGACGTTAGCGCTGTTCAAGCACCTTTCCTTCGAGTTTCTCGACGAGTTCAATGTGTTCGCCCCGGCGGAGACGGGGCGAACACGAGAGCACGAACCACCCGAGATGATGCGTGGATTCCTCCACTGTTACTACCACGATATCTACGGAATTCGTCCGGTTGCACGGGAGCTTCAGGACACGTTCGTCTGGCTCAGCTGTGGCTTCGATCGACCGCCGTCCAGAGACGCGGTCGATCGCTTCCTCACCGACCTCGAACACGTCGTCGACGATGTCTTCGACCACCTCGTCGAGCAGGCCGCTCGCCGCGGCCTGCTCGACTTGACCTACTCGATCGATTCGACGGACGTGAGAGCGATGCCCGCCGATCAAGATGCGTCAAAATGCTACGATCCAACCACCGAAGAGTACTACCACGGCTACGGCTGCACGATCGTCTCGACCGGGCAAAAGATCCCGATCGCAGCGGAGTTCACCGAGAGTAAGCAAGCACCAGAGAAGACGGCGATGCGCGTCACACGTGACGCGCTCGCCGTCGCCCAGCCGATCTGGATGCTCGGTGACAGCGCCTACGACACGCTTGACTGGCACGACTACCTGCTGACCGCAGGAGTCGTGCCAGTCGCCCCGTACAACGCGCGAAACACCGATGATCCGCTCGATATCGAGTACAGGGTCGAAGACCGGATCACCGAACACAGTGCGGATATTCAGCTGAATCAATCGACCCTAGACGAGACGTATACCCGCCGGACGGGAGTTGAGCGTACCAACGAGGCAGTCAAGAACTGCGGCCTCGGGCGCACTCACGCCCGAGGCCGCGTCCACGCACGAGTACAGGTGTTTCTTGCGCTCTGCCTTCGCCTCGTCGTCGCAATCACCAACGAGGAACGCGGAGACAATCCGGGGAGCACGATCATTACGGTGTGAGAACTCTTCTATGACACCCTC
>NZ_QPND01000077.1:0-1053 GCF_003344565.1 Saliphagus sp. LR7
CTGACCTCCTCTCGGAGCCGTACCTCTATTTGAGCGCGTACTTCAACCGGCATCGACAACAGTATCTTGACTATTTGCTCGCAGTGAGCCGTGACGGGGACTGGGAACAGTGGATCGTGTTCGTCCTAAACGCAATCGCCGAGCAGGCTATCGATGCCTACGATTGTGGTGTTGAGTTACAGTCACTCCGGGCTGACTACCAGTCGCGGTTTCCGAATCGGCCCGCTGTGCGAGACGTGATCGACTACGTGTTTGAGGCACCGTATCTCACGGCGCCGCGAGCCATCGAAGCAACGGACCGTTCGCGACAGGCCGTGTACGATGCAATCGAGGCGCTCAAGGGAGAAGGGATTGTCGACGAGATCTCGGACTCGGAGCGGTATCGCGTGTATGAAGCACCGGACATTCTACGCATCGTTGAATCACCGTAGATAGTGGAGCTTCAGCCCTCAACTCCTACATCCGATTGAGAGATACAGTAAGCGTCAGACAATGTCAAACTCCTCGATGTTGCCCCATAGACATCACACTGACGGTCAGTGGAGTCGAGTGTCGTCCCGCACTGGCGACACTCGTAGATGACGTCGTCGTCATCAGTCGGCAACCACCGCTGCACTGTTGCGGCCAATGACACACTCATAATGAGGCGAAGCGAGCGCAAAAATCCGTTGGTCGTTCATGCACCCCCTATTGAACGCGAACAATCAGACTGACCTCACCACCGACCGCAGGTGGGAAAGCCCGGCAGCGCAGCGACCTCCAGGAGCGAGCAGCCCGGACCCTGGAGGTGGGTGGGAGGCGGTGGGTGGGGCGGACTGGGACTAGACCCGATATCCAGCCCCCGAACGGCCGCCCTCAAACCCCTCCTCCCCCTTAGACGAGCGGTTTCGGTCCCCGCCACGAGAGAGCTATCTCTCCGCTCTCTCGCTCTGCTCGCTCCTCGTTCCCCTGCAGGTCGTATTTCCCCTCGAGATCACTGCAGACACGTTCTGCGACCGCGAGTGCGTCTGCGAGCGTTCCGACTTCGGCTTCGACCGACCCCCAGTCCGGATT
>NZ_QPND01000078.1:0-945 GCF_003344565.1 Saliphagus sp. LR7
CGCTCATCTCGATACATCGTAACACAGTAATTTCTCAAACCAGTCATCCGGTGAGTTGAGTTTCAGTGCGAGGAAGCCGAGGTATTTCTGGAGGTGGTGCTTCGAGACGCCCCTGAACTTCGCCAGCCACTGGCGAAGGAAGCTATGGCGGTTCTCGCAGGTGTTTGTGTGGGCGTCACCGATCACGTAGGTATCGGAGTGGGTGACGGCCAGATGGCCGTCCACCCCCTCCGTCTCCTCGATGTCGTCGTAGATCGCGTAGTCGTCAGTGCAGAGAATGACGCTTCCGTCGCCGTATTCGGCGATATCCTCGTCAGCGTCTTGCAGATCTTCACAGACGAGAAACTGAACTCGTCCGTCGGAGCGACGGACGAGTGTCAGTACTGGCGGTTTGTCTGATTCGAAGGTTCCGCGCCCCTTTTTGAGAGTCCGCGCTCGCGCGGACTCCCATCCTCGTCTTCGAGTCCTTTCTCACCAGCTGTGACGTAGACCTCGTCAGCTTCGCACACGTCGTAAAGGTCGAACTCGTCGATATCACCGCTGACGTCCTGGACTTTGTGGACGAAGTTGAGAACGGCTTCGTAGTCTCGATCGAGGTCCCGAGCGATCTGAGCGGTCGGCTCAGATCGCATCTCCTTGACGATATAGAACATCTCTTCGAGTCCGAAGCGATGCTGCCAGAAAATCGTCTTTGTGAGATCGCTGAAGTAGGTCTCACACGCCTTGCACCAGTACTGCTGAGCGTCCTTGTCGGTCGTCCCACGTTTGACGACAGCATCTTCCCCGCAATGGACACACGTCACCGTCTCGCCGAAACGGGCGAGACGGAGACGTTCGAAACATCGATCACGTGGTGGAAGGAAGACCCGGGCAGACTCCTCGTCCATCGTTGGTCGGTATGTGATCCGCCAGCGGAATTGGTGTTACGATCTATCGAGATGAGCG
>NZ_QPND01000079.1:0-866 GCF_003344565.1 Saliphagus sp. LR7
ACCTTACCCAGAAAGCCGCCGCCGAACTCTACGGATTCTCCGGCAGCTGGGCCTCAAAGTGGTTCAGCCGTCTCGAACGGCTCGAAACGGAGCCGTTCGAGGACGTCGTCTACGACGAGCCACGATCCGGTCGTCCCTCTGAACTCTCCGAGAACGAACACGAGCGATTCGTGGATGTCCTCCACGAATCGCCGGAGGAAGTCGATATCGACGCGCCCGCGTGGTCTGTTCCCCTCGCCCAGCAATATCTCGCCGAGGAGTTCGACGTTGACTACTGTGACCGTCACGTCCGACGGTTGATGACCGAGGCCGGGCTGTCCTGGAAGACAGCCCGGCCGGAGTACTACAAGTCCGACGAGCGAGCACAGGATGCATTCCAAGATGGGTTCAAAAAAAGACGAACGATCTGGACGACGAGTACACGATCCTCGCGATAGATCAGACGCGACAGGTCCTCTCAAAACTGATCTATGCGTGGTTTTCTGAAGGCGAACGCCCGTCACTGCCAGTGACGGGCAAGTGGGAGTCCATCAAGCTACTGGGTGCGGTCAGCGATACCGACGAGTCGTTCTTCCTGCCGTGCGAGGAGAACTTCAACAGCGATACGACAATCCGGTTGTTGGACGCTCTTCAGACAGAATTTGGCGAGAAAATCTGCGTCGTATTGGACAACGCGTCGTATTTCACGGCGAACGCAGTCCTAGAGTTCGTTGAGGATACGCCGATAGAACTGTGTTACCTGCCGCGGGGTTCACCGGAGCTGAACCCCGCGGAGGACTGCTGGAAGAAGCTCAATCAGGTACTCGGTAACCGCCTGTTCGACTCACTGGACGAACTTCAGGATGCCGCGCTCGCTGCACTCGACA